>DMMK01000447.1 GCA_003453085.1 Verrucomicrobiales bacterium | reverse complement strand
GGCGCCTGGGCCCAGGCGCCGGCCGAGACCAGCGTCAGTTGCAGTCCGACGAGAACAAGGCATCTGCGGATCATGTCGATCTCCGTTCGAGCGACGCGGCCTGTTGCATCAGGGAGGCTCAGCGCCGGGCAAAGGTGAAGCTGCACGACCGTGGCGTGGCCAAGGTCCCTGTCCCCGAATTCACGCCGAACCGCGCGGAGAAGGGATAGCTGAACGGCACGTTGCTGTCGTTTCGACCGGTGGCAACCAGCGAGGCCGAGCCATCGGGAAGGATTTGCCCCGCGAGCTTCCAGGTCGAGGCCCGGCTCGTGCCTCCCGCATAGGCATGAACACTGCCGTTGCTCACGGTCATGTCGAGCGGCTGGATGATGTACCTCTCCCCAGCGGCGGCAGGACAATTCTGAACCACGGACCATCGCCCGTCGTAGGCGCGCGCGCCTGTCGGTGCGGCATGTGCGCAAGAAGGGCGAGGTGCTGGTGGGGCCTTCGCTCCTTCCTCGGCCTTCCGTTTGCGCCCTTCGGCAAGTTGCTTCTGCTCGTCATCGTACTTGCCGATGGCGGCAGCCGCTTCCTTCGTGAGCGCCTGCTGCTGTGATTGCGTGAAGAAGCCGGTCGGCGGCAGGTCACGCGCCAGCTGCCACGCCGTTATCATCTCGCGGCTGCGCGGCCCCAGCGAACCGTCAACGCCGCGAGTATCGAAGCCCAGTGCGGTAAGGGCAACCTGCAGATGCTGGCGATCGAGCAGCGAGAGACGGAGCGCGGCCTCGTTGGCCTCGGCAGTCTTCACATCGCTCGCTTCGGCGTCGGCCTTCGCTTTCGCCTCGGCATCAGCTTTTGCCTTGGCTTCGGCGTCCGCCGCTGCCTTCGCCTGGGCTTCCGCGTCGGCCTTCTCCTTGGCCTCGGCGTCGGCCTTGAGGCGCGCGTCGCTCTCGGCCTTTCTCTGGGCTGCCAGTTCCACCGCGATCCGGTCGCGTATCTCCTGCTCGAGGCGGGCGCGTTGCGCCGCCTCCGCTTCTTCGGCCTTCTTCGCGGCTTCCTGCTCGGCGGCCTCCCGCTTGCGCCGCACCTCTTCAACCCTGGCGGCCGCATCGGCGGGCGTGGCGGCGGCCGTTGCAGCCGGCGGCGCAGGCCGCGGTTGCTGCGCATACCACGCGGCGCCCGCCCCGCCGGCCAGGAGGAGGACACCCAGCCCGACCCATCTCAGGCTACGCCGGCCGGCCCCTCCCTCGGGTGGTGCGCTCGGCATTGTCGCGGTCGTCGCCCGCGACCGCGGCAGAACGACAGTCATGCGATGGTCGGGTGTGTCGCCCGAACGCAACGCTTGCCGCCAGTCGGCGCGGGTCGCCGGCCGGTCGCTCACACGTACGGCCAGGCCCTTGTCGATGCCCGCCAAGAGGCCGGCCGCGAAGCCTGCCGGCGCGATCTCGCCGAGCGGTCGGTACTGATCGTCCAGCAGGCGGTCGACGGCGTTGGGCGGTGCCGTGCCGGTTATCGCGCAGTAGAGCGTCGCGCTCAGGCCGTAGATGTCGGTCGGTGGCCCCTGCGGGCTGGCGGTTAATTGCTCCACCGGTGCAAAGCCCGGCGTGAAGATGGCCGTCATCGCCGTCGATCGACCGGTCGCCGTCTCGCGCGATGCCCCGAAATCGATCAGGGTCGGCTGCCCCTTGGCATTGAGCATGATGTTGGCCGGCTTGATGTCGCGATGGAGGATGTGGCGCTGATGGGCGGCCAGCAGGGCCTCGAGGGTCTGGGAGGCCAGCTCCTTGAAGTCATCGTAATGCAGGGGACCACGGGCGACGACATCGGCAAGGTCTTCTCCTTCGAGAAGTTCCATGACCATGAAGAGGCCTTCGGCGTCGCTGGCGACATCGAAGATGGTGACGATGTTGGGGTTGCGCAGCGAAGCGAGGGCATCGGCCTCGCGGCGGAGCTCGGCAGCGAGACCTTGGTCCCCGCTGGCATCGTTGGCGGAGATGAGTCGCTTGATGGCGACCCAGCGCTTTAACTCATTGTCATAAGCGCGGTACACAGCCCCCACGCCACCGGCGCCGAGTTTGTCATAGATCTTGTATCGTTCCGCCATCCAGTGTTTTTTGGGGGTATGCTGAGCTAGTTGTAAGGAGAATCCAAAGGCAGAGGGTTTGGCAAGAGCGATGTTTGTTAAATTACGCTTTGGAGACGGATTTTGAGCGTAGTCAGGACATTCTTGGTCAGGGATTCAGCTCGTGCTTGACGAGCGCAGCAGGTCTCCGACCATCCGTCCACATGTTTTTCCTCACTCCCCGCTACCTGAAGCACGCAAAGCTGCTGCACAAAGGCGTCACTCGATTCATTGATTATAAGCGTGATTTGCTGCCACCGGCGAAGCTGGAAGAGATCTGCGGACTGCGCCGGAGCCTGGAGCAGGCGATGAAGGCGCGGGACAAGACGCGGCTGGGGGAACTGAACGAGGAGATCAATAAGGTGTGTGAGAAGGCGCTGCCAGAGGCAGCCTCGAGCGAGATCGGTGACAATGTGGAGGTGTTCTTTGTGGCCATCGTCATCGCACTGGGCATCCGTGGATACATTGCGCAGCCCTTCCAGATTCCCACGGGGTCCATGCAGCCGACGCTGAATGGCATCACGGCGCAGGCGACGGCGGAGGATCCGCGGACGGGGATCGCGGGCTACCTGAAGACATTCCTGACCAGTAGCCGTCAGATTCACGTGGTTTCTGACCATAGCGGTGTTCTGCGCCGGGATGATCCGGTGACGGAGCACAAGCACTGGCTGATTTTCATGCCCTACTGCAGACTCCATTTTGAAGACGGGCATAAGATCGACATCATGGCCCCTTACTCTCAGCTGACCAATGAGCTGCAACTGGCCAGGCATCTGCGCTCGCAGCCGGTGCTGACGGGGAATGACACGCCGGACATGAAATACCGGGTGGTGATCCCAGGCGGCATCAGGGTGGAGAAGGGGCAGTTGCTGGCCAGCGGGGTGGTGAACAATGGTGACCATGTGCTGGTGGACAAGTTCTCCTATCACTTTCGCTCGCCGAAGCGCGGAGAGGTTTTTGTGTTCACAACGAAGCACATTGGGGGCATTGAAAATCAGCCAAATTTTGATCAGCGCTGGGGCTCGCAGCATTACATCAAGCGTCTTGCGGGTGTGCCGGGAGACAAGCTGGAAGTGAAGTCGCCCAAACTTTTGATCAATGGAGCCGAAGCGCAGGAGCCCGGTTTTCAACGGGTGATGCAAGGCACTTTTGAAGCCCCCGTGGATGGTTATCGGGGGTATTCGGATCCGAACGCGATTGGTGGCGGCATCGCCAAAATCGAGCTGAGTGAAGAGCAGTACTTTGCGATGGGCGACAACAGCTACAGCAGCAGCGATTCGCGCTACTGGGGCCCCGTCCCTGAGCGGAACTTGGTGGGCTCCGGCTTTTTTTGCTACTGGCCACTGACGAAGCACTGGGGGCTGATCAAGTAGCGGCTGAGACCTCGTTTACAATCCGCCGAGCCGGATAGCGAAGAGACTTTTTTGCCTGATGAAAGCGGGTGAAAATGAGGCTCGACGTGCCGGGGCTGTGTTGGCTATTTTGCCGACATGAAATGGCTTTGGATTCGAATCCGAATGGGGGTGGTGGTCGGTGCGATGCTAGCGACCGTGTGGGGACAGGCAAAGGAGGCTGGCCTGGAAACACGTGTCTTTGCTGTGGGGACGGATTTTTTGAGAGTGGCAAGCGCAGCGGATTCGCCAGCGGCGGCTGACCCGATCGGCTACCGCCCACCGATTCCGCGCTCGCCCCTGGAGCGCTGGGAAACCTTCCGTCAGAGCGGTGATTTTAGATCGGCCAAAGAGATGCTGACCGCCCTTGGGATTAAATTTCCTTCAGGGGCTTCCGCCTTGTTTCACCCTGGGGCGGGCACGCTGACGGTGAAGAACACGACGGCGAATCTGGACCTGGTGGAGGCTTTGGTGGCGGGGACTGAAAGATGGCAACCGAAGACGGTGACCATCACCGCGCATCTCGTGCAGGCACCTGGGCCTTTGCTCAGGCTGCTGGCCGCAAATGAGGCTCAGAAGATGGATCAGACGCAGGCTTTGAAAGACCTGATGAAGGAGGCGGAGCGGGAGACAGGGGCGGTGAAGATTTTGCACACGGCCTTTTTGGAGATGCCCCGTGGCAGCCGGAGCACTTTCAGCACGGTGACGGAACATGAGCATGCGACTGATCTGGTCCTGGATGCCAAGGGCCGGGCCGAAGTGGAGACCGAGACGCAGCCCCTGGGCTTTCAAATGGATCTGGATCCGTTGATCCAAGAGGATGGAAAGACCCTGGACATCAGAGTGCTGGTGCAGCATACCCTGCTGAAACAGCCTGCCCGGCAGGAGACTTTGACGGAGCCTGTCTCCGGCGGGCCTTTGGAGATGCCGCTGGCTGAGTTTGAGACGGCGAAGATCTCAACCGAGGTGAAGATGAAGAGCGGTCACACTCGCTTGCTGGGCCTGTGGCCCGTCAAAGGTGATCCCGCGTTGAAGGAAGCGGATGTCAGCCAGGGCGTGTTTTTGACGGCTCATGTTTTGTCTCATGGGGCCGAGGCTCCGCAGGCTTCTTCAACGTCCTTGGAGTCTCCAGACCAGATGATCGAACAGACCTTCGACCTGCCTCGGGAGTTTTTCTTCGTCAATCCAGGGGCCGATCAGGACGACCTTCGCGAGCTGCTGGGATGGAACGGCTTGAAGCTGCCTGCAACGAGTCAGGTGAGCCTGGATGAGCAAAAGCGTATGCGGGTCAAAACAACCGCCGAGATGATGCCGGTCATCGAGGGGTGGGTAGGGCACTACGCGGAAATGTTTCC
>DMMK01000404.1 GCA_003453085.1 Verrucomicrobiales bacterium | reverse complement strand
TTAGCTCGCCAAAGCTCCGCCTTAGATTCGATTCGTTACTGCACCCAATCCAATATCGAGAGGCACCGCTTCAATTCGTAGGACGGATGTGTCCGGCGCTGGAGTTGCCAAAGCTCTTCCACCCCACCGCCGGATTATCCGTCTTTCAGGGAGGCCCCGCAACACCAGCGAGCCCCATCCTCCACTCCAAGACACGGCACTTGGCAAGTGCCGCTCCTAGGTGGACCCCTGTCCCAATCGCCTAACAAACGATGCCGAACCCACTACTTCGACTTCGGATTGCGCAGATAATAGAGGTGACCGTCTTCCGCACCACCGACGAAGTCAGGGACACCATCATCATTAAAATCCACCGTCGTGGGGCTCACGTCATGACCTTCGATGTTGGCATCGGAAAGCAGACCCATGTCGGCAAAAAACCACTGGCCGTCGGCATTGGAAGTCTGGCGGATGAAGTTGGCGTTTGCAGAGTTGAGCAGGATGTCCAGCTTGCCATCGCTATCCCAGTCCATGATGCAGATCTTACGACGGCCGCTTTTGCCGGCAATGCCTGCATTCAGGCGCAGCGCTTCACCAGCCTTCATGTCCACTGGGTTGCGCACCTTCAGATGTGCCAGCTCCTTGTCCACCACACCGGGAGCCTTGGCCTCTTTGTCCGCACAGAAGACTCGCTTCGGGTGCTGGAGGATAAGCTTGCCGTCTTTTTTGGCCCGCTCAAAGAAGGCCAGGTAACCTTCCTGGTCCAGCATGACGAGGTCCATGAGGCCGTCCTTGTTCCAATCCACCGCCACCGGGGTGGTGCGCCACTGCGTGAGCAGGGCTTTGCCTTTGGGTCTGAGCCAGCCGTAAGCGAGGTGGGGCTGAGGGCCATTCCACTCCACATCCACAGGCTGTGCCGCACCCAGCTTCGGCTTGGCACGGGTGCCGATGTTTTTGTACCACACGACCTTCCCCAAGATGGAGTTCAGCACGAGATCTGGCAGGCCATCACCATCCCAGTCAGCCACGGTCTGCGTGGTGTAACCCCACTTTGCCTCGCAAGGACCCTGGATGGAACCATTCGGGCCAGCCATAGGACGAATCGCTTTGCCTTCGGCCTCCAGGCGCACAGGTGCCGCCCACTTGGGCTTCTCCACCCCTTTGCCACTGAGGTTTTCAATGAAGGCGACATAACCAGCCGTGTTACCACAGATGAGGTCCATGTCCCCATCACCATCCCAGTCAAAACCGACCGGTGTCACGAGGGCACCAAACTTGATCTGATCCGCCTCCTGCTGGAAATACACGGGCTCTTTGAAGACCGGAGCTTTTTCCACCAGCTTGCCCGTGTTTTCCACCAGGGCCACACGGCCGTCTTCATCACCCACGATGAGGTCCATGTCGCCATCCTTGTCCCAGTCATAGGCCGTGGGGGTGATCATCTCCAGGTCCATGGTCAGGTAGTTGCCTGTCTCAGCTTTCAGGCGCTTGCTCAGCGCATACTTCGGCTGGGTTCGGCTACCCGTGTTTTCAAAATAGGTGAAGCCGTCCAGGAATTCCCCACAGAGTAGGTCCAAGTCTCCGTCCCCGTCAAAGTCGGCGAAGTTCGGCGACGGCCAGCCAAAGGTTTCTACCGGGCGATCTGTGGCCATCAGCTTCTTGGGTTTGTCGTAGGTCGGCTTGTCGTTGCTGCCGGTGTTGCGCAGCAGATAAACATAGCCGCGGATGGGCCCGTTCATCCAGCGGCCGTTGGCATCGTAGGCATTGTCCCAGCCATACTCGGTCCAGTCACCCACCCCGACGATGAGGTCTTGCTGACCGTCGCCATCGTAGTCCACGCTACGCCACATGTTGGCGCGCACCTTGTTCATGTGGATGTTCTTGTCGGGCCCGAGTTTGACCTCCTTCTCGATGCCCGTTTTCAGGAAATCCGGATGCACCATACCGGGACTCATCACCACCGGTTTGCCATCCACATAACTGACCTGAACGTTCTGAGCGCCTTTGCTGAAACGGACGCCGGGCTTAAACACCGGCATCTTGTTTTTGGCCGTATCACCCGTGGCATTTTCAAAGAAGTAGATGCCGTTGTAAGGCTTGTCCGGGCAGTTCACCACCAAGTCCAGGTCGCCATCGCCATCGAAGTCCATCGGCATCGGCCAGGCCCACAGGCCCACGCCCAAATCCACCACAAGCCCGGGGTTGTTGTACTTCAGCGGGGTCAGCGTATCATTCGCGGCAGCATGGCCGGAAAACAGCGCCGTGAGCGCAGCGAGGCAGAGATGGGAAGGCTTCATGGTCGGTCGGTTGAGAAGACAGGGAGTCCACCCGCAGCATGAGAGAGTTTGCCAGAAAGCACAAACTTTTGCCGCTGCGGATTCTTGCTGGGTGATTGACGATGTTTGACTTGGCGAGGGCTGGCAAGCCTCACTTCTGGCTGGACGCATGCAGTTCCCGCACGCCTGTTTTCAGGTTGCCCAGTTGTTTGACCTCGGCCTCCGTCAAGGCCCGGTTAAAGACCGCCAGATCATCCATGTGCCCCACGTAGGCGGCCCCCAGCACCAGCCAGACTTGAGCAGGATCCCAAGCGAAGGTGAGGTCCCAGTTTTCAATGCTGCCCTTCAGCTCGCCATTCATGTAAAGACGTCCGGCGGGCTTGCGGGTCTTGTCATTGATATTTTCCACCGTGAAGACCACATGCGTCCAGGCCTCGCGAGAAAACGGCGCGCGTGCCCGCTCCACCTGCACCATGGGGCGTTTATCGAAGGGGATATCTGCCCACTGGATGTTGGTGGGATTCCAGATTTCAAACAAAGGTCGGATGGCGTAGCGGAAATAGCGGGGTGTTTCATCCTTGGACCACTCCAGGAAAATGAATCCCTTTTTGCCGTCGTCCCCCACGATCTGCACGGGATCGCAATAGCCCGGCTCCAGGTCCTTATCCGGATCCAGCCGCAACCACACGGAGACCGTGCTGCTCCAGCCTTGCCCATTGTAACCCAGCACTCCTGCATCTTTGTACTGGGGCCGGGTCAGTCCCTTTTTAGGGAACCACAGCGAGTTGCCAAACTTGCCCTCTCCGGGCGCGATCTTCGCCTCCTCATTCGGCACCGCCGCCACCAGCTCCTTGCCCTTTTTCACGTAGCTGAGTTTGTCTCCCGCAGAGAAGTCGGCATGAAGATCCTGATCAAACGACGCATGGAATGTCAGGGCCGAGCGCAAGGCGCTGAGATCCTGAGCAAAGGTGGTCAATGGCAGCCAAGCACTGGCCAGGCAGAGGAGGAAGGATGGTCTCATGGTGGTGATAGCGACGGAAGGAAAGCTCTCCTCAATACAGCCTCAAAAGACCGTTTCTTTAAAGGCGGGCCACACAGGTCATTTTGAAATGTCTTTTGGTGACAGGATCACGATTAAATGACCCAAAGGGAGCAGGCCCTCATTCGTCCTTCGCAGGCTCCGATTTGACCACCTTCATCTTCCCGGCGGAGAGGCTGAGGAGAATTTTGTGATTCAATGGATCTGGACCTTGATAAGAAGCCTCTGGGCTCAGAAAAATGGTGTACACCAAATGGCCTTGCGTATCCCATCCCTCTACGCTGGACCTGCCACGCGGCCGAAGCTCCTCCGAACTTGGAACTTTAAACCCGATCATGGTCTCATAGGAAGGAAAGGGCACCTCGACAAACTTGCCGTGCTCATTCTTCTCGAGGACAACGCTGTGCGTGTAGTATCGGTCATCAACGCGTATGGCAAGCGCTTTGGAATCCTGCCGCCAGTAAACCATCACATGCTCCCGCAACGGACGGCTGTCATCCCCTGCCGATCCAAAGTATTCCAGGGATTTGAGGATCCGGCCGCTCTTGATGTCTGTGATCTCGATCTGCGGATAACTTCCCTCCTTCCATTCTGGATCCAGGCTAGGATCGCGATCCAGGTCCATGACGGCATAGGCGCTGACGTCGGGCGATATGGAGCCTTCAATGACTGGCAGGCGAATTGAAGCAATGACGGAAGAAGTTCGCACGCTCACCACTCCCAGATGATGATCATGTCCCTCGTTGCGGGTTTCTTCATACCCCTTAGGACCATAGGTGAGAAGATACCGGGTGTAATGGCTACCACCAGAGCGGCTCCTCCCTTCAATCTGATACCAG
The DNA here is from genome assembly GCA_003453085.1 of Verrucomicrobiales bacterium. GTDB lineage: Bacteria > Verrucomicrobiota > Verrucomicrobiia > Verrucomicrobiales > Verrucomicrobiaceae > Prosthecobacter. The sequence continues at coordinate 2,102 of DMMK01000404.1, read as the reverse complement.
CCATTCTGTTTGCTCACAAACTGCACACTGCCCTGTACACCGCCTACACTTTTGTAACTCTCGGCACTCAGAGAAAAGATCTCGTAAAAGGTTCCACCCGTGCCGCTGTTAAAGGGGAGCCCCACAAAAAGCTCCTTCAATCCATCGGAATTGAGATCGGCTTCCACCACCTCCACGAACTCTGGTTTTTTCTCATCTACCCAACATTCTAAAATGGCCCGGCGGGCAGAATCCGAGAGACTGGCGAAAGGCTTCTGTTCCACATTGAACTCCGGCGCGTCCTTCGCCGCAGAGGGCCAGACGTAGCCATCCGGTGCTGGAAGCCAGTCCGTTTCATTCCTCTTATCCTCAGCAGCCTGCATGGATGCCAAGGCAGTGAAAGCGAGAAAAAGAGACGTCTTCATGATTCCAGATCCTTCGCTGGATAGGAGCCGCCTGACAATCCCAAAGCTTTGAAAGACAGTCAACAGAAGACGCCCCTACGCCTCAATGGAGCAGGAGCCAGACACCTTTGAGGCTGAACTCATCCCAGCTTCACATCGCCGCACAGACTAGTGTGGATGCCCAGTTCGCTCATGGCGGCGGCCTTGATGCGGGCAGCGCGATGCGCCTGCTTTTCATTGGGGGTGTACACGACCTGGATGTGGTTGGACTTGTGGCGGGCCATCATCTGATCTCGCGACACGCCTTTCAGCACGGCGTGCATGATGGGCCACTGGGGGGTGGTTTCCTGCCAGCGGCGTTCGGTTTCCTCGGCAGGAAGTTTGACCACCTCGGCCACGCCGATGTCGCAATGCAGCGCGCCATCCATGACGAAGACGCGACTCCAGACGATATGGCCAGGTTTGCTGATGCCCTTCATCGTGCCGCCACCGAGGCGGAAGTACATGGCGGGCTGGCGCTCCGTGCTCGCCCCTTTCCAACCGCCGATGAAATGGGCCGGAGGGGCCGCGCCGCTGATGAGGAGTACCCAGACATAATCTTTGTTATACTTCTGGCCCCAGCGGAGATCGTGCAGGGTATTTTCGGGAGCAAAGCCGAGCTCGCGCCACAGCCGGTAGGTCACTAGGCCATCTAGGCCTGCGCATTCGTCCACTTCATTGAAGTGCGGCAGGGCTTCTCCCTCAAAGAGCACACGTTTGCCATCGGCACTGCGCACGGGTGGGCGGTCTGCGTTGTTGAGCATGCCCTCCACAAGGTCGCTGGCTGGCGTGAGGTCCTTCAGCCCCTGCTGATACTGGATGCCGATGGCATCGCAGCCGAATTCATCGGCCATGCGAACGGCGGCGATGTACATTTTACACTGGAGAAGAATCTGCGACTCGGTGAGCTCGGTCGCCTCATTCAGACCTAACTGCATTTGCAATCCCTTCTTCTTCAGCCAGGCATAGGCCTCCGCCGCGTCCTCATCGCTCACGGTCTGCATGGCCGCATAGAGGCTGGACTGGCTGAGGCGCTCCTTGAAGCAGCCCGTGGCGTGAAAAAGATTGTCCGGAATGATGGCATTGTACATGCCCATGCAGCCTTCATCGAAGACTCCGAGAATCGCCTTGTGGTTGCGGAAACGACGCCCAAAATCCCGGCCCAGGCTTTCATCCTCTTGCGGTAGCTTCAGCAGGGAAAGATCGCGCACATGGGACTGGTCATGCGTCACGGCCCCCGTCTCGAGCCATTCACGCAGGCCGTTTTTAAAATAGGCGTCCGTAAAGGTCTCGCTCCAGAGGGTGGAATAAGTGACGCCAGCCTTGGTCAGCGAGGCATTCAGATTCAGCAGGCCGACGAGGCCGGGCCACTGGCCGCTCCAGTTGGCCACCGTCAAAATGGGGCCGCGATGCGTGCTAAGACCCGCGAGCACGTGATGCGAGTACTGCCACACCGCCTCCGCCACGATGATGGGCGCATCCGGATCCACGGTGCGAAAGACTTCGATGCCTTCGCGCTGACTGGCGATGAAGCCATGCTTTTTCTTGGCATCGTAAGGATGCGCACGTTTGACCTCATACCCTTCGGCCTTGAGGGCCTTGGCCAGGGCGTCTTCCATGGCCTTCTGGGCTGGCCAGCAGGTTTGGTTGGCGGAAAGTCGGAGGTCGCCGCTGGCGACG
>DMMK01000004.1 GCA_003453085.1 Verrucomicrobiales bacterium | reverse complement strand
CCCACACGGCAAATTGCACACCAGCGACTCCATCTACCGTGCGCATCCGTGCTCCCAGGCAGTCCCACAGTCTCTGGTGGGTGCCTTCACAGAAGAAATACAGGTCCTGCTCGCCCAAAAGAAAACCGAACGAATAAGGATCTGCCACACGCACCGCCTGCCCATCATAGGTGGAAAGCTCCAGGTCATACGGTTTCTCGGCAGCCTCGGCTGGCAGTTCCACGGTGTAAAAGCCGTGATGATGCACACGGGTCATCGGCCAAGCGCCAGAGCCATCCCTGGCCACCACGCTTACCGCATGTGCCCGTGGCTGTAGTGTCCGCACGATGGCACCACCTCCCTCCAGCGGCTGCCGCCCAAGGAAGCCAAACGGATTTCCGTGGCGGGCTTCCAGAATGGCAAGGATTTCGGCTGAAGGACTGGTTGGGTCGGTCATGGGGACTGGTTAGCGGTTCAGAGCAGAGGCTCAAGATGTTCCTGACAGATTTTGACCATATTGTGCCTCCGCCATAGGTGGCGTCGTTGGTGAGGCACAACGGCAGTTTGATTCCATTGCATGATCTGTGCCGAGATTTGTTCGGGTTTTGACTGAACACTGAAATACAGGCCAGCATCACCCAGCACTTCCCGGTGCGCACGCAATTCTGAACAAAAGACGGTTAGACGATGCGCCGCTGCCTCCAGCAACGGCAGCCCAAAGCCCTCCCCCGTACTGGGGAAAAAGAGTGCATCAGCCGCCACATAAAGGCTGCGCACATCCTCATCGGAGAGGGCTCCTTCTTCTCCCAGGAAAAGCACATGTGAGGTTAGATCCAGCTCGTCCCGGAGTGCTTTCAGCTCTTGAAAATACACCTGGCCGTCCCCCTGATGGGGATCGGGCGCCCCGGTGATGGCATACAGCACATTGCAACCTGCCTGCCTGAGGCTGGCGGTCACACGCAGACCTAACTCAATGTTTTTCCGCCGGATCAACCGGGTGGGATGCACCAGCACCAGTTCACGGTCCCACAGGCATAGGTCGGCGATCCGGTCCGTGAGTCCGAGAATGGCCGGAAAATCCAGGCCGTTGGGAATCACACGCACCGCATCTGCGGGCAGCCCTGTAGCCTTCAGATAATCCTGCCGCCGCACCTCCGAAACGGTCACATTCACCGCACCGGGCACCGGCAGGGAAAGCTGCTGATACTCCTCACTCCCCCAGGCGAGATGCCCATAATACGGATTCACCGCCGCCACATCATGCACCCAGTTGATCCACCTCACGGCGGGCTGCTCCGCCGCCAGGGCTCTCAGCTTCCGCGTCCACGCCAGATCAAAAGGCATCGTGAAGACATTGTGCACAATGACGGCCTCAAATCCCGCCAGAGTCCCCATGCTGGCATGGGTGTGCATTTCCACCTCATGGCCCAGAAAACGCAGAGCCGCCCCCTGGTCACGGATCACCCGCTCCACTCCGCCGATGACGGGTGGCAGCGTGTAATGCAGGAGGGCGATGCGCATGCCTCATGATGAAACGGGCTGCCCCCAGCCGCAACGGGGAAGGTTTGTCGGCCCCTTGCCCACACAGCCATCCTGTGCCATGAACCCCTGCCCTGATGCCCACCCTCGATCCGAAGCAGCGAACTTTCCGCAACGAACTGTGGCGGTCTTTGCCTGCGGGGGTGCTGGATACGCTGACCTCCACCTTCGGCATGCTCATTGCCGTGCGCGTCTTTCATCTCGGGGACATGGCCAAGTCCATCTTCCTCAGTGCCACCAGCAGTGGTTTCATGGTCAGCCTCTTTGTGGTGCCTCTGCTGCTGCATGCCCGCAGTACCATCGCCCGCACTGCGGCCAAAGTGCAGATGCTCGGCGGCCTCTTCATGGCCCTGGCAGCGGCATTTCCGCATGAGCCCTGGATCTTCATCGGCGGCCTCAGCATAGGCCTCTTCTGCTTTTCCATGCAGATCCCGCTGCTCACCCAGATCTATCGCCTCAACTATCCCGCCACGGAACGGGGCCGCCTCTTCGCCATTGCCGGGGCCTCGCGTGCGGCTGCCGCAGTGGCCTTTGGTTTCTTCGGCGGCTGGCTCATCGGCCTGGACTTGGAAAACTACCGCTGGTTGCTCTGGGCCTTTGCCGCCGCAGGCTTCATGTCCGGTCTCTGGACCTACGGCCTCCCTGCCACCCGCTGGGACATTGATGAAGATGCCCCCTCCGGCCTGTGGTCATCCCTGCGCTGGATCAAAATCGATCGCGACTTTCGCACCCTGCTCATCTCCTGGATGATGATGGGCATTGGCAATCTGGTGGCCGCCTGCCTCTTTGTCGAATACCTAGCCAATCCCCGTCATGGCATCAATCTCCCGGGCCGCGATGTCGCCTGGATCACCGGGGTTATCCCCGTCATCTTCCGCGCACTGTGCAGCTATCCTTGGGGCCTGATTTATGACAAGGTGGGCCTCTTCACCGTACGCACCATTCTCAACCTCATCTTCGCGGCAGGCATCCTGACGTTTTATCTCGGCCACGGGGTCGTGGCGTGGAGCATCGGCATGGCCCTCTGGGGCATCGCCAATGCCGGAGGCAACGTCACCTGGGGACTCTGGGTGACCAAGCTCGCCCCAAAGCAGGCAGTGGCCGAATACATGAGCGTGCACACTTTCCTTACCGGCCTGCGCGGCCTTGTGGCTCCCTACCTGGCCTTCGCCGCCATCGGCGTCATGTCCTTCCAGACGCTTAGCATCCTTTGCGGCATCGCCATCATCGCCGCCAGCGCATTCATCACCGTCCGTGCCCGTGGCAGCGATGATGAAACCCGACGTCGGCTGGGTCCCCGGGAAAGATTGTAAAGCCAAGGTCCAAGACTCGCCTCCCCTTTGACCTCTTGACCTCTTGAC
>DMMK01000222.1 GCA_003453085.1 Verrucomicrobiales bacterium | reverse complement strand
GGCGTGGCAGATAATCGCCTAAAAAGGCAATGCGCTGCGGCAAGGTGGAACCGCTCAGGACAAACCTTTCAGGTGCTGCGACATGCCTTACCAGACAGCCTGCCCAGCTTTAAGCAAGGGATGCTTTCACAACCGCCCGCCCCACACCTGGGCGAAATGATGGGCCAGACGCAGCTTTTGAGCGACTTTAACCGGGATCACAAACGGATACAGGGCCGATTCGCCAACACTGTTGGAAATCTCATTAAGCACCGTGGAAAGACAAATCCAGCGCTGCAGCCAGGCCAGGAACTCATCATTGGCGACGGGGTCATGTTTGAGGATGGTCGGCAGAAAACCAGCTTCCACGGGCATCATGACCAAAGGTAAGGCGACATGCTGAACCTGGATACCCAGGCCTTCGCAGGTTTCCAAACCATCGGCGATCTGCAGATAGTGCGCCCAGGTTTCCGCCCAGTCCTCCCAAGGGTGTGAAGCAGCATAACCAGTGATGTAACTTTGCTCCCAACCGGTGGCCGGGCCTTTTTGGTAATGGCTGCTCAGCGCCCCTGCATAATCCAGCCACTCATCGCCGAAGCGTTCACGAAAGGCCATGCGCAGCGGGTCTTCCCAAGGAAGTTCGGAGAGAAACCGCTGCCAGAGATAATGGGCGCTTTCATGACGAAAATGTCCCAGCAAGGTGCGGCTGTTTTCTCCCAGCTGCTGCCGGTTGATCTGCCGGTAGGTATCATCCGCCTCCTCCAGGTTTACCGTGATGACACCATTCAAATGCCCCGTGGTGACGGTGGGATTGGAAAGGGTGCTGATGATGTCAAAGGCAAGTCCCGCAGTCGGATTTTCGGATTTCAGGGGGAGCGTGATGCCCAGATGCCGAAGGGTGTAGATGAGCCGCTTTTTGGCCATCTCCATACGGCCCCAAAGCAGCAGGTTGCGCCCCGAGTTGAGATCCGGAATGGTCCGATTCATCAAACAGCCGACGCAGAGCCGATGGCGGGAATTCGCCGGGACCAACCAATTGCAAACGCCATGCTTCACGCCGTTTTCACAGCGTTTCATGCCGATGGAAGGCTGGATCCGCAGCATTTCGGAGGTGTAGGGATCATAACCCACTTCCTTTCCACATTTCAGACAGCGTGAGCTGCCAAAGAAGATCACATTGCCACAGTCGCAGTTGAATCGTTGCATGGGAAAAGGTGGGCAGACTCCTGGATGAAGCGGCTTTCTCCCCATCGCCGCATTTCAAGGGACTGTCATGCGAAGGTTGCCACTTCGGGGTAAAGGCGGCCTCTGGAACCGGGGATCATTTGTCAAAGAGCCCAATCTATGCCAAGAGTTGAAGGTGAACCTCAGCCAGCCACGCATCGAAGTATCTGTCGGCACCCAGAGTCTGGTGCTGTGGGATGGCATCCGCCAGGTGAAGCGCTGGCCCTGCAGCACCTCCAAATTTGGCCTGGGCTACACCGAAGGCAGCAACAAGACCCCCCTGGGCGGCTTTCTTGTGCGGGAAAAGCACGGCGACGGCGCCCCTGTGGGCACCATTTTTAAATCCCGCCAGCCTGTGGGGCTGTGGACAGCGGACATCGTCGCCCCGGATGACCTCATTTTGAGCCGCATCCTGTGGCTAGATGGGGTGGAAAAGCGCAATGCCAATACTTGGCAGCGTTACATCTACATTCACGGTACCAATGATGAGCGCAGCATCGGTCGTCCAGCCAGCCACGGTTGCATCCGTCTCAAAAATGCAGCCATGATTGAGCTTTACGATCTGACCCCTGTGGGGACAGCCGTGTGGATCAGCGAATAAGGGCGAGAGGCCCTTTATTCCACGTCGCCAAATCCGGAGAGCACCAGTTCCTCCAGATCCGCCATAGCAGCCTCGGCGTCCACGCCTTCGGTCGTCAGCTTGATCACTTCACCTCGGCCAGCGGCCAGCATCATCAGTCCCATGATGCTTTTGCCATTCACTGGCTCTTCATCCTTTTCCACCCAGATGTCGCACTTGTACTTGCTCGCACGCTTGACAAACTGCGCCGCCGGACGGGCATGCATGCCCATCTTGTTTCGGATCGTGAGGTCTTTGCTGAGAGTCATGCGGGTGAGTTGGCTGGGCGCAGATCAACCTATCTGGTCGTCCGCCATCTTTTTCAACAATCTTTGATCAAACTCAACCGCGCTGTTGTAGCCAAACGTGCGTAATTTGTAGTTTAGGGCCGCCAATTCGATCAAACCGGCGACATCGCGGCCTGGAGCGACTGGAATATCCACCTTGGCGATGGTCATGCCCATGACCTCCGTCGTCTGGTTTTCCATGCCCACACGCTCCAGATCGTTGGATTCCTGGAGGTGCACCAGATTAACGGCCAGATCCAGCCTTTTGCTCATGCGGACGGAGCCGACCCCAAACAGGGCCGCCACGTTAAGAATCCCCAGACCCCGGATTTCGATCATGTTTCGGGTCATTTCGGGGGCGGAGCCCACGATTTCGCGTTCTTCGACGAGCCGCAAGCGCACCGCATCATCCGCCACCAGGCTGGCCCCACGCTGCAGCAGGCCGATGACGCTTTCACTCTTGCCACAGCCGCTTTTCCCCTGCACCAGCACGCCGATGCCCTGCACATCCACCAGACAGCCATGCACCAGCATGGTGGGGGCAAAGGCCCACTCCAGCTTGATGGTGGCCGCATTGATGAATTTCATGGTGATCATGCTGGTCTGGAAAACGGAAATGCCCGCTTCATTGGCGATGGCCACCAGGTCCTCACTCAGCCGGTGCCCACGGGCCACAATGAGGCAGGGAATCTCCCAACTGCACAGTTGGCTGAAACGGGCCGCCCGCAGTTTAGGCT
>DMMK01000537.1 GCA_003453085.1 Verrucomicrobiales bacterium | reverse complement strand
GCACAAAGATGACGCATTTGTAACGCATTGCGAGAATGACCGGCGCGCGTGTCGTCCATGCGTAGTAACCGAGGAACGGCAGCTCAATGCCGCCGCTGCGATCCGCCTGATCACTGGCCAAAATGAGCAGCTTGCCGCCCTCCGCCATCGCCCGCTTCAAATCATCCGCACCTGTGCGGCGATCCACCAGAATGTTCCCCGAGACGGTGCGCATCCGATAAACAAGCTGATCCAGCTTGGGCGGGCGGATGCCGCGATACGTGGCCACTGCCTGATACCCGGGTATCAACGCGGACATCCGGTTGGCCAGCTCGAAATTGCCGAAATGGCCGCCGGTGAAAACGCGGTTCACCAGCCGCCCCTCCGCGTCCACCGCCCGCACCGCTTCGGCACCTTTGACGGAAAAGACCTTGAGCAGTTCGGCATCGTTCATGACCATGCTTTTCATGGCACAGCCATAGACTTCGCCGAGCCGGCGGAAATTTTCTTTGGCGATGGCTCGAATTTCCGCCGGGGACTTTTCGCGGCCAAAGCACATCGTCAGATTCTTCAACGCCACACGGCGATGGCGACCGTCCAGCCAGAAAGCCAGCGCGCCCCCACAGCGGCCCATGCGCGCTACCCAGCGGATCGGCAAGGCCTGAATGAAGGCCAGAAAGGTGCGAGCGAGGAGATAGAGAAAATGTTCCATTATGAGGCGACCGAGGCCACTGTGGCTGTAACCGTGCCCCCAGCACTGGTCAATCGTGCCATTCATTCGTGGGCGAGCTGCCTCCCGGGAAAAGGCGGGAATCGGATTTTCTGATGAACGCCATTCGCGATGACGATTGGCCGGATGCGTGGAATCGTGGATGAGTGGTGGCGGGTCCCAATCGGCCTGCCTGCTGTCCCTGCCAGACACCCTTTCATCCCACTCTTCTACCGCCATGGAACTTTATCAACTCCGCACCTTTCTTGCCGTCGCCGATGAAGGAAACCTCACTCGCGCTGCGGAAAAGATGTTTACCAGCCAGCCAGCCGTCACCGCCCAGGTGCGGGCGCTGGAGGGCGAGCTGGGCATCCGGCTTTTTGACCGCAGCCCCAAGGGAATGAGGCTCACCCAGGGTGGTGAGGCCCTGCGCGACCAGGCCCGGCGCATTGTGGATGCCGCCCGGGATTTCAAGCACAGTGCGGAACACCTGCGTGGCACGGTGACGGGCGAGATGGTGCTGGGCATCAACAACCGGCCCGAGTTTCTGCGCCTGATGGATGTGCTGAAAGACCTCACGGAGGCCCACCCGGACCTGCGGTATGAGCTGGTGGATGGCAGCAGCGGCGTCATTCTCCAGGGGCTGGAGGAGGGCACGGTGGCCATCGGCTTTTTCGAAGGCCAGCATGAGACTCCCAAGCTCACCGTTCACCCCCTGGATGTCATTGAGCTTTGCCTCGCCTGTCCGCAGGCCTGGGCGGAGGAGCTGGCCTCGCCGGACTGGAACCTTCTGCAAAAGAAACCGTGGATCTTTGCCTCGCCGATGTGCAGTTACTTCCGCGCCATTCAGAACATCTGTGAGCAGCAGGGGCTGGACATCACGCCCCGCTTCCGGGTGAACGAATGCGTCACCGTGCTGAATCTGGTGGCGGAAGGCCTGGGCATGACCCTCACGGCCAAGCATCTGATCAACGTGCCACCTTTCAAAGGCCGGATACTCGCCCTGCCGCATTTCCGCGCCGTGGTGACTCTGAACATCGCCTACCTCACCGAGCGAGAAAACGACCCCACCATCATCGCCGTGCGGGATGCCGTGCTGCGCGCCTGGAACAAGGAGCTGCCCGTCACCGGCACGCGCGGCGGCCTCCCCCTGCCAGCCCGGAGGATCACCGGATGAATGCCAAAACTTTCCCAGCCCCCCTGGGGTACGCCGTCATGAGATCTGTCCCAGACCGCCTCACCAGTCGTCGTCTGCTACTGGCCGAGGGGCAGCTCTTCGCCCGTGACCTTGCACCCGGTGAGGTCATTGAGGTGACCCTGAGCCGTGGTGCCCTTTGGCTGACCCTGGAAGGCGACCCGACGGACCACGTCCTGCAGGCAGGGCATCGCGCGTCTTTCGTCGGCGCAGGAAAACTCGTCCTGGAATCCCTGGAGGGGCCTGCAGAACTGACCTTGGCCTGAGGCCCGGCGAGGACAAGTCTTCCAGGCATAAAAAAACCAGCCGCAGGTCATCTGCGGCTGGTTTGGAGAGAGGCAGGTCTCAGGAGCCTACTTCATCGGATGCTGCTTCAGCAGCTCTTCGGTCGTGTAGAACTGCACGCGGCCCACATTGGCATCGCGGATGGCTTTGACCTGGGCGGGCTGGATGGGGTCGGCCTTGTTGCCGAAGCTGTTGCGCACAAAGGTGAGCACGGCGGCCATTTCGTCATCCTTCAGCATCCCGGCAAAGGGGGTCATCGGCACCTGGCCATCATACTTTTTGCCGTTGAACTCCAGTGGCCCCATGAGGCCGTACATGGCCAGTTTGATGAGGCGATCCGAGTCGCCTGTCACCCACGGACTCTTTTCCAAGGAGGGGAATGCGGGGTCTAGTCCTTTACCGCTGGGCTGGTGGCAGGTCACGCAGTGGCCTTCGCGGAAGTACACTTTCTGGCCCGCCAGATACTGGGCTTTGCCTTCGGCACTGAGGTGCGCAGGAGCGGCCAGTTCAGGATGATCGGCCACTTCTTTTTCCGCCACACCGGCGAGGCGGTCGGTCGCGGTTTTGGCGGCGTTTTGGCTCCACACATCCAGGGGTTTGGCCGCACCGATGGCGACGATCTTTTTCGCCGCTGCGATGTCTGGCAGCCACGAGGCGGCCACGATAGCCTCCAGGCGCACACGACCATGCTCATCTGCCGCTACTTTTTCCAGCAGGGCGGCGTGATCCGCAATGCGGTGGTGATTGTAACGCAGCACCCGCACCGCAGCAGCGCGGGCATGGAAGTCTTTGGCATTCAGAAGCTGGCGCAGCAGGCCTTCATCCGCTTCGTTCATGCCCCAGGTGGTCCACAGAGCTTCCAGCACATGGTGCTCATACTGCGCATCGTTTTTGTCCAGGGCAGCCACCCAGGCCTTCACGGCAGGCAGCACTTCACTGGTGGGGTGGTTGCGCAGCTCACGACGGGTGCGGTAGCGGGTGCGCAGCTCAGGCTCCTTCAGGTTATTCAGCAGGGCGGTCACGCTCGCTCCTTCCACTGGCACGGGCTTCACCAGCGGACGGCTGGGGTAAGTGATGCGATAAATGCGGCCATGCACGTGGTCACGCAAGGGATCACGGGCGTTGTGCTGCATGTGTCCAACGAGGACATTGTGCCAATCAATGACATACAAAGAACCATCCGGAGCGAACTCCAGATCCACTGGGCGGAAGTTGCCATCCGTGCTCTTCAGCAGGTCATGGCGGAAGGTGGTCTTCCAACCCGTGCCATCATCCACGATCTGGTGCTGCTTGATGCCCAGGAAACCGATGGCGTTGCAAAGGATGAGATCTCCCTGCACTTCATCGGGGAAATGACGTGAAGAGACGACTTCCAGACCGGAGGTGGGGCGCACTTTGTGCCCTTCAGGCACAAGGTCCGGGGTGGAGGGGGACTGGCTGCCACAGGTGGCTTCGATCGAGACGGGCAGCAGCCAGTGCTTGCGCGTGCGG
>DMMK01000302.1 GCA_003453085.1 Verrucomicrobiales bacterium | reverse complement strand
GTGTACGAGTAGCGTACGTCGGCTTTGTGCGCGGGATTGGAATGAGGGGTGGGTCGCTCGCTGAAGACCTGCGCGGAAATAATTCGGCAGGGGGTTGGCATCCAGCGGCGGGTCTCCTCCGCACGCTGCCAGGACGTCCACAGCACCCAGGTAAAGAGCAGCCCGGCCAAAGCCAAAAACAGGCCCATGCCAGCCAGCCAAAGACGGCCGGAAAGAGAGGAAACGGAGGCGGAAGACATGAATGGGGGGAGGGATGCTTTGACTAGCCTACGAGCGTGCTGCATACAAGGAGGTTGCACACCTGAAAATGGCCCTCGCCTCTGAAATCCCTCTGCCTAACACCCTGCCTCCGCGCTGGCTCCTGAAGCCTGTGCCTGAGGCTGCGGCGGATTTGGCTGCGGACACAGGGCTGCCGATGCTGCTGACCACCCTGCTCACCCAGCGCGGTTTCCTTTCGGCGGATCAGGTGCAGGATTTCCTGGTGCCAAAACTGGCCTCTTTGGGCGACCCTACCGTGCTGCCGGAGATGAACATCGCCGTGGCGCGCATCCTGAAAGCGGTGGATGAAAACCAGCGCGTGGCTCTTTACGGTGACTACGATGTGGATGGCGTGACCTCCATGGCGCTGATGCACCTGACGCTGAAGGCTTACGGACTGCCCACCCACCTCTTTCTGCCCTCCCGCATGGAGGAGGGCTATGGGCTGAGCATGGACGGCTTTGCACGGCTGTTTGAGGAATTTGGCAAACCGGACCTGCTGCTGGCGCTGGACTGCGGCACCACCTCCATCAAGGAGCTGACCTGGCTGCAGGAGCAGGGAGTGGACTGCGTGATCGTGGATCACCATGAGCTGTCCCCCTTTGGCCGCCCCCCATGCGTCGCGCTGGTAAATCCCAAGCTGGGCACGGAGTACCATTACTTCTGCACAGCGGGGCTAGTGTTCAAAGTGGCCCACGCGCTGCTGAAGACCCGCCGGGTGGACTTTGACCTCAAGGAGGCCCTGGACCTGGTGGCCCTTGGCACCGTGGCAGACTTGGTGCCTCTGATTGATGAAAACCGCCTGCTGGTGCGCCGTGGTCTGGAGGCCCTGGCGCAGACGGAGCGCATCGGCCTGCGGGCGCTGAAGGAAATCGCAGGTGTGGACGGTTTCATCCAGACCCACCACGTGGGCTTCCGCCTGGGGCCTCGCCTGAACGCCGCCGGACGCCTGGATACGGCCTCCACTGCCCTGCAACTGCTGCTGGCGGAGGACCCTCTCGTCGCCTCCGACTACGCCACCTTGCTGGAAAATCACAACCGCGATCGCCAGGCCGTGGAGCTGGAGGTTTTTAATGAAGCCGAGCAGCAACTGCTGGCCATGGGCGATCTGGAACACATTCCGGCCGTGGTTTTAGGCTCGCGCAACTGGCACCCTGGGGTGGTCGGCATCGTGGCCTCGCGCATTTCACGGCTGGTTCACCGCCCGACCATCCTGTTCTCCTTTGATGAGAATGGCATGGGCAAAGGCAGCGGCCGCAGCATCCTGGGTTTCTCCCTCGTTGAAGCCATCGAGTTTTGCCGGGAGCACATTGTCCGGGGGGGTGGCCACGCGATGGCAGCGGGCGTTTCTGTCCATGAAGACAAGCTGGAGATCTTCCGCGAGCGCTTCTCCGAAGCCGCCCGCCGGGCCCTGAGCGAAGAAGCCCTCACCCCAGTGCTGGAGCTGGATGTGGAAGTGCGTCTGCGTGATCTTTCTCTGGAATTTCTGCGTAATTTCAGGTTGATGGAACCCTTCGGCCAGCGCAATCACGAGCCGGTATTTCTGTGCAAGCGGGTCACTCCCCGCCTGCCCGGGCGGCTGATGAAAGAGAAGCACCTGCGGGTGATGCTGAGCCAGGATGGAGCCTCGATGGAGGCACGCTGGTTCAATGCCCCTTTGAAAAACCTGCCCAAACCGCCCTGGGATGTCGCGATGCGGGTCCAACGGAACTTTTGGCGTGGAGAGGAGCAGTGGCAGCTCACCCTAGATGCGGTGCGCACCTCTGAACCTGAATGAACACGTTTTCACTACGATAGAGTCATGGATTTGCTGCCTCCATTGCCCCGGAACCGAGGCAATTTGTCACCGGGTCAAAAGGCGATCCAGGGGGTCTTTGCAGCGTTGCATCTGCCGCTCAAACTCCTGCTCGTTCTTTGGGTTTTCGGAAGTCCGCTCCAGACATTGGCCGCGCCAGAAGGCCCGCCGATGAAAAAAGTGCGCATCCAGCTCAAGTGGCACCATCAATTTCAATTTGCCGGCTACTACGCAGCCCAGATTCAGGGGTACTACCGGCAAGCGGGCCTGGAGGTGGAACTGCGGGAGGGCAATCCCAAGCGAAGATCCCTGCAAGTCGTGCAATCCGGCGAGGCGGACTTTGGAGTCACGGACTGTGACGTGCTGCTGGCACGCATGCAGGGCAAACCTGTGATGGTCTGTGCCTCCATTTTCCAGCACTCCCCCTACATCATGCTGAGCGTCGCCAAACAGGGCATCACCAAGCCGTCTGACCTGGTGGGCAAGCGCCTGATGGTGGCCACTGACCAGGGTGAGGCCGAAGTGAGGGCCATGATCATCCGCGAAGGGTTGCCGGCAGACCGCATCGAATTTCGACCGCATAGCTGGAGCAACGAGGACCTGATCGAAGGGCGTGTGGATGCCATTTCCGCCTACAGTACGGTGGAGCCCACCCAGCTCCGCCAGCGGGGAGTGACTCCCGCCTTCATCCGCTTCAGCGACTACGGGGTGGATTTCTACGGCGACACGCTTTTCACGACCGAAGGCCTGGTGAAGAAAGACCCGGCCCTGGTTCGCGCCTTTGTCGAGGCTTCCCTGAAGGGCTGGGACTATGCGATGAAGCACCCGGAGGAACTCATCGAGCACATCCTCCAAATGCCCGGCGTGAAGGAAAGGGGCATTCTTCGGGAAAATCTGGAAGTGGAAGCCCGAGAGATGGTGCCGCTGATCCAGGCGGACTTGGTGGAGGTGGGGCACATGAACGCCGGGCGCTGGGAACGCATCGCCCAGACCTTTGTGGAAACCCAGGTTGTCAAAGAACTGAAACATCTTCAGGGCTTCATCTGGACTCCTGAGTCCGGAACAAACCTGAAGCCGTTTCTGTGGGGCATTGCCGCGCTCAGCCTCATTGGCAGCCTGGCGGCACTCTGGACCTTGCAGCTACGGCGCCAGGTGGAGGTACGCACCCAGGAGGTCCGGGAAGGCCAGCAGAAGCTGTCTGCGATTTTGGACAACACGTTTCTCTTGCAGGGACTGCTGGATACGGAAGGGCGCGTGATTGAAGCTAACAGCGCTGCCCGGGCCTTTGCGGGAGTGGAACTGAAAGACGTGGTGGGCAAATGGTTCTGGGACACTATCTGGTGGACGCACTCCAGCACCGAACAGGACAAACTCCGCGATGCCATCCGCCAAATCCAGCAGGGCAAGGACTGTGTCCGGTTTGAAACCGCCCACCCAGACCGGGCGGGAAATTTCCACGTCATTGATTTCTCCATTCGGGCCGTGAGGCAGGAGGATCAATCCCTGCGCTACATGCTGGTAGAGGGATATGACATCACTGACAGAAAAGGTGCGGAAACAGCGCGCCGAGTTTCCGAGGCAAACCTCCTGGCGCTGCTGGAAAACAGCTCTGGGGCCATCTGGTCCCTGGACCGGGATCTCCGCTACCTCACCTTCAACTCCCGGTATCTGGATCACATCCTGGTCCTCGGCGGTAAGAAAGCCCAGCTCGGCCAGCGGGTGCCGGAGGTGGAGCCTGCCGCCCACTTTGCCGAATGGCGTCCTCACTATGAAAAGGCGCTGAAAGGGGAACGCTTCAAGGCCACCTTCACTCAGGATGTGCGCGGTAAAACACGGATTTTCCAGGCCTCCTTCAACCCCATCCGCCATGCAGGAGAGGTGACCGGAGTGTCCGTTTTCAGCGATGATGTGACGGACCAGAAACACGTCGAAGACCAGCTTCGCCAGTCCCAGAAAATGGATGCCATCGGCCAGCTCGCAGGCGGTGTGGCCCATGATTTTAATAATCTGCTGACGGTCATCCAGGCGAATGCCTCCCTGGCCAAGATCGTGAAACTGTCCCCAGAAATGACTACTCGTGCCTTCAGCGAAATTCTGGAAGCAGCCACCCGGGCAGGCACGCTGACCCGCCAACTGCTGACCTTCAGCCGCCAACAGCCCGTGAACAAAACCACGCTCAATCTGAACCAGGTCGTCACGGATATGAACCGGATGCTACAGCGGCTGATCGGGGAGCATATCTTGGTCAACCTCCGCCTGAGCCCTGCACCGGCACTCGTCCATGCAGACCTGAGCATGATGGAGCAGGTGGTGCTGAACCTGGCCGTCAATGCCCGGGATGCCATGCCCCAAGGCGGTACGCTGACGCTGACCACACGCCTAGTGCCCCTGAAGCAAATGCCGCCGCAGGCACCCGCGCAGGCGGCCCCCGGCGAGTATGCCTGCCTCGAGGTGAGGGACACGGGGACAGGCATTTCAGAAGAGCACCTGGAGAGAATTTTTGAACCCTTTTTCACCACCAAGGCCATCGGTCAGGGTACGGGAATCGGTCTGGCCACGGTCTTTGGTATTGCCCAGCAGCATGGCGGCTGGGTGAGTGTGGAAAGCCAGCCTGGGGCCGGGGCCGCCTTCCGCGTATTTCTGCCCTTGCTAGTCAGCCCAGTACCAGCACCGGCAGAGGAAGAAATCGCCCCGCCCTCTTCACTGGGTTCGCGAGGCAGCGCCACCATTCTCATCGTTGAAGATGAAACGACGGTGCGCACCATTGTGAAACATGTGCTGACCTCGCACGGCTACAAGGTGCATGAGGCGGCCAACGGGCGCGAGGCACTCACGCTCTGGGATGAAATCGGTCCTCAGGTGGAGCTGGTGCTGACGGACATGATCATGCCTGGCGGGATCGGTGGTCATGAGCTGGCTGCACAGCTAAGCGCCCGCAAGGCTGATCTGAAGATCATCTACAGCAGCGGATATTCGGCAGAGACTTTCCGCCGGGACTCAATTTTACCTGAGGATGCCCTCCTGCTGCGCAAGCCCTACACGGCAGCCCAGTTGCTGAAGGAAGTGCATCGCCTGCTGCCCGGGGAGGCTGGAGACAAAAAGGCGTAAAAAAGATCCCAGATCAGGCTCCCAGTTCCTTGCTCCGCTCAGTAGCCTTGCGAACGGCCTGGATGAGGGCGTGACGGAGGCCATGGGCCTCGAGCTGCTCCAGCCCGGCGATAGTGGTACCACCGGGGCTGGTGACTTCATCCCGCAGGGAAGCCGGGTGCTTCCCGGTTTCCAGCACCATCTGGGCGGCACCGGCCACCGTCTGGGCTGCAAGGCGCAGGGCGGCGGTGCGCGGCAGGCCCATGAGCACTCCCCCATCGGCTAATGCCTCAATGACAGTATAAACATAGGCGGGACCGCTGCCGCTGAGGCCGGTGACCGCATCCAGAAGCTTTTCAGAAACCTCGTCAGCCGTGCCGACGCTGCCGAGGATTTTGACCGCCACGGCGGCATCTTCCACGGTGGCCTTCGCGCC
>DMMK01000104.1 GCA_003453085.1 Verrucomicrobiales bacterium | reverse complement strand
ACATACGGACTGCCTAGCCAAGGAATTGTGCCTTCCTGGCGTCTGTGGCCCTGCGCCGAAGCTGAATCTGATCGGCTGTGCTCCCGGCAGCGGATGCTGTTGATTGGCCTAGCGTGATCCTTGCACGAAGATTGCCTGGCGAAACCTTGGTCAGAAGCCTCCGGGGGACGCTGTTTTTCGTCACCTGGGGCAAGCGGGATGAAGGAATAAAAGTTTCCATTTCGTCGCTGGCACGCGCTATGCTTTAGGAGCAAAGGACAACCAACCCAACATGTCCATTCACGTCGCACTCCGTCACGTCACGCGGTATAAGTTTGACCGCCCGGTGAATCTTTCACCTCACATTGTGCGTTTGCGGCCTGCCCCGCATTGCCGTACCCCCATCCTGGCCTACTCGCTGACGATCAAGCCAGACACACATTTCATCAATTGGCAGCAGGATCCTCAAAGCAATTACCTGGCCCGGCTGGTCTTTCCTGAAAAAGCCACCGAACTCTGCGTGGAGGTGGATCTGGTGGCTGACATGGCCGTTTATAACCCCTTCGACTTCTTTCTGGAGCCGGAGGCGGAACGAGTACCTTTTCGTTACGATCCAATCCTGGCTCATGAGCTTGAACCCTATCACCGCAAGCTCCCCCTCACGCCCCTGATCGGCGGCTATCTGCGCGGGGTGCGCCAGCAGATGACGGCGGGCAAGGAGCCGATGCGGACGAATGATTTCCTGGTCATGCTGAACCAGATGCTCTGGAAGGACATCAGCTACAACATCCGCCTGGAACCAGGCGTGCAGACCCCGGAGGAGACGCTCGAACTCGGCTGCGGCTCCTGCCGTGACAGTGCGTGGCTGATGGTGCAGATCTTCCGCCATCTGGGCTACGCGGCCCGCTTCGTTAGCGGTTACCTCATTCAGCTCAAGGCGGACGTGAAGTCCCTGGATGGTCCAAGCGGTGCGGAAGTGGATTTTACCGATCTCCATGCCTGGTGTGAAGTCTATCTCCCCGGCGCAGGCTGGGTGGGACTGGACCCGACCTCCGGCCTCTTTGCTGGGGAAGGCCACATCCCCCTGGCAGCGACGCCAGACCCCTCCAGTGCTGCCCCTGTGGACGGTCTGATTGACAAGTGCGAGGTCGAGTTCGATCACGAAATGTCTGTGACGCGCATCTTTGAAACTGCGCGCGTGACGAAGCCCTATACGCCAGAGCAGTGGAAAGACATCGAAGCTTTGGGTTACCAGATTGATGATGAACTGGTGGCGGGCGATGTTCGCCTCACCATGGGGGGGGAACCCACCTTCGTGAGCATTGATGATATGGAAGGGGACGAATGGAACATCGCCGCTGTGGGCCCCACCAAGCGCCTGCTTTCCGGCCAGCTCATCAAGCGTCTCCGGCATCGTTTTGGCCCAGGGGGCTTGCTCCATTACGGCATGGGCAAATGGTATCCAGGGGAGCAATTGCCTCGTTGGTCGTTAGGCTGTTATTGGCGCAAAGATGGAGTGCCCGTCTGGGCAGATGACTCCCTCATAGCCGATGAGTCGAAGAGCTACGGCCACGATGAAACCAACGCCCAGCGTTTTGGGGTGGCCTTAGCCGCGGCTCTGGGTGTGAGTCCCAAGTGGTTAAAGCCAGGCTACGAAGATGCTTTCTACTACCTGTGGAAAGAGAAGCGCATGCCGGTGAACGTGGATCCGCTGAAATCGAACCTCAAAGACGAATACGAGCGCAAGCGCCTGGCGCGCATCTTTGAAGAAGGGCTGGACAAGGTGGTCGGCTACGCGCTGCCTCTGCAGCGGAGTGTATCTGGCAACGAACTCAAGTGGGAAAGCGGCCCTTGGTACGTGCGAGATGATACCATGTATCTTATCCCTGGGGATTCACCGATGGGGCTGCGCTTGCCTTTGGATTCCATCCCCTGGGTGAGTGCGGCCGACTTCCCGTGGATCTACCCGACGGATCCCAACAAAGACTGGCCGGAACTGCCGCCGCGCCCTGATAGCCGTCAGCAGTTTCTCAGCGGCATCGGCGACATGCTGGACAGTCTTTCGCAAGCCCCTGCCAGCTACGCTGAAGGAGGTTACTCCGGCCAGGGTAAACCTGAGCGCCGCAGATTGGATCCTTTGACGGAAGAACAGACCGAAAATCCGCCAGAAAAGTTCCCGGCTTCACAGGAGTCTGCCCCCTGGATCATCCGCACGGCCCTTTGCATCGAGGCCCGTGAAGGACGCCTGCATGTCTTCATGCCACCGGTTGAAGACGTGGAAGATTACCTGGATCTCGTCGCTGCGGTGGAGGACGTGGCCGCCACGCTGAAGATGCCGCTTATTGTGGAGGGGACACCCCCACCCTATGATCCTCGGCTGCAAGTGCTCAAGGTTACTCCTGACCCAGGGGTGATCGAAGTGAACACCCACCCTGTGAAGACCTGGAATGAGCTCGTGGAGAACACTCAAATCATCTACGATGAAGCTCGCCAGACTCGCCTGGGCACAGAGAAATTCATGGTGGACGGTCGCCACACAGGCACGGGCGGGGGCAACCACATTGTGATGGGGGGCGAGTCGCCGCGTCACTCCCCGTTCCTACGTCGGCCGGATTTGTTGAAATCCTTGTTAGGCTATTGGCACAATCACCCATCGTTGAGCTACCTTTTTAGCGGTCTTTTCATCGGGCCCACCAGCCAGCATCCACGCATTGATGAGGCGCGCAATGATGCTCTCTTTGAGATGGAGCTGGCCTTTAAGGAGCTGGATCGCAACACCGCAGCGCATGGCCACACCACGCCCTGGCTGGTGGACCGCATCTTCCGCAACCTGCTGGCGGATGTCACGGGGAACACTCACCGCACCGAGTTCTGCATCGATAAGATGTTTGATCCCGGTAGCAGCACAGGACGTCTGGGGTTGGTCGAGTTGCGCTCTTTTGAAATGCCTCCGCATCCTGAAATGAGCCTGGCCCAGCAGCTTCTCATGCGAGCTGCCATCGCCCGTTTCTGGAAGGAGCCCTATGAGCAAAAACTCGTGCGCTGGGGCACGGAGCTGCATGACCGTTTCCTTCTTCCCCATTTTGTTTGGGATGATTTCAAGGATGTCATGGATGACTTCAAAATTGCGGGTTATGGCCTTACACCTGACTGGTTTGAACCTCACTTTGAATTCAAGTTTCCTCGCATTGGTGAAATCACGCAGCGTGGGGTAAATCTGGAAATCCGTACCGCTCTGGAGCCCTGGCATGTCCTGGGTGAAGAAGCCACCGCTGGCGGCACCGCCCGCTATGTGGACAGCAGCTTGGAGCGCGTGCAGATCAAGACCGCAGGCTTGGTGAACAATCGCTACATCGTCACCTGCAATGGCCGCCAGGTTCCCCTGCATCCATCAGGCATAACGGGTGAATATGTCGCTGGTATCCGATATCGCGCCTGGCAGCCACCGAATGCGCTGCAACCCACCATCGGCATCCACGCTCCGTTGATCTTTGATCTTGTGGACACCTGGAACAATCGCAGTCTGGGCGGTGGAAATTACTATGTCACCCATCCAGGTGGCCGTAGTTTTGATACCTTCCCCGTGAATGGTTACGAGGCCGAAAGCCGACGTCGTTCCCGTTTCACGATTACGGGGCACACTCCTGGCAAGATTGATCCCATCATCATCCCCAGCGTGCCTGAGTTTCCCTTCACCCTGGATCTGCGTCTGGGTTGAGGTCGGCTTATTTGCCCCCGGTGATTTGCTTCAGCAGCGTGAAAAAGCCCCGCTTTCTCTCGCTGCTGAGGCCCCAGTTCACGGGCACGCTCTGGTAGCCCTCGTCCGGGCCTTCGTCCTTCATCCGGTAGTCGAAGAAACCCCAGGATACCCGTTCTTTCACTGCTGCGATGAAGTTGTTGTCTTCGTCCGCAAAGTCGAAGTGATCGTCTTCATTGACCACGATGGGGTAGGATCGGCCTTGAGCGGCGTTCTTCACGCCTGATGAATTTGCGCATCGCTTCGGGGCCCTTGACGCCGTTGCCGTGGATCAGCAAAAAGTCGGCATTTTGGATGACCCCCGCTGTGGGTACTTTGCCGCCGCCAAAGGAGGTGCTGACCAGCAAGCGGCGGCCATCTTTGTTCATGGCCCTGACTCGCAGAATGAGTTCATGCACGCGATCAGGTTTCAGGATTTCATGGTCATACTTCACGTTAGCTTCATTGTTGATCTCCACCAGCACATGTCGCCAGCCTTGGTCGAGAATCCACTGGCTCACGGTATCCACGGCACGGATGACTGCCGCTTCGTCTTTCAATCTCTGGTCCTGGCCAAAGTAAAAGTATCCCAGAATCACCACCATACCGAGTTCGTCGGCTTTCTGGATCACGTTCTCCAGTCGTTTCATGAAGGCTGGATCCAGTGTCCCGTCATCGTTGATGGCGGAATTGTGCCAGGGCTGGTCCTTTGAGTAACCGTAGGGGGAACCGCCCTGAAGGTTCAGCGTCACTGCTAGCAGGCCGTGGGCCCGCCATTCCGGCATGGCGGCGATGAATTCGCGGGTGTTTCTTTCGGCGTCCCACTTCTGGGTGTCTGGGTAGGCCCACTGGGCTGCTGTTTTAGGATTGCGATCATCAAAGCTGGCCTGCACCATGCGTGAGTTCATCAGCAGGCCCTCAATTCGCTGACCCTGCCAGATGCGACCGGAGTAGGTCGGCTTTCCATTGATGTAAAAGTCCGTGCCGGAGATGGAGACCGTGGTGGCTGCCCAAGCCTGGACACCCGCAAAAAGGACAAAGCAGAGGCAGAGGGCGTAGCGCATGGTCGGATGAAGGGTGAATAGCCTAACCAAATGAAATATCATTCTGGCAGATCCGAATGTGTTTCATCAAGATACTTCTCAGCTTTGTTGAGTCGCCTTCAGGGATCACGGTGACGCCTGGAAGACCGCCGATGCCGCAGGCTTCCGTGGCGATGACGGGTTTCCCTGCAGCGATGGCTCGCAGCAAAAAGCGAGGGCAGTTTTCCACAAAAGCGGGGAGCACCAGCACATCCGCATGCTCCAGCCAGCCTTCGCCATGGGTCGTGAGGGAAATGCCGTGCCAAAAGTCTGCCCCCTCCAGGATGCCGCCTCGAAGTTCCAGATTTACGGGTAGACCTTGAAGGGCTTCACGTAGTTCAAAAGCACCTTTGCGGCAGAGCGTGGAGGCAGGGAAGGCGATGTTAAGGCTCGGATTTGAGTTCGCTTTCATCGTTGGGCTCGCGGGCAGATGCCATGGGATGAGGCAGGCTTTTGGCCCGGCCAGTTTGGCGATTTCTGCGTGAGGTGTGATCCAACGGGTGGCAGCAGTAAGAGCTTCGCACTCTGCACGGAGGAGCGGTTCCGGTGCGCGAAAATCCGCACAGGTCCCAGATTCGGGATGCAGCCGGGCGGCTTGATCCAGACGCTCGTGCAAAATCTGGAGAGGCAGGCGGGACATCAGCACGTCGAATGTCCGTCCGCCTAACCAACCTTCTTTCCAAAGGAAAGGCAGCAAGGACTGGGCGACCACGAGATGAGAATGCTGCGCCTGCAAGGCATGACCGTAGGCTGTAGCCAGCCGTTCATCCCAATGCAGCAGGGAACGCTGACGATTCGCCCCTTCCTTGCGGAGGCGGCGGGTCGCCCAGGCGCGCTGGAGCGTCAGCCAAGTGAAGGCACGGGAGGTGGTGTGAGCCGTGCGGTCCCACTGATAGTTGGCCTTGCCCCAGCGCCTGCCATCCAGGGGCAGAAAGAGATCTCGGGCCTGGCCTTTTTCAGACTTCAAAAATTTCTCCCACTCGGGCCACCAGGCATCCACCAGCACGGCGGTGCGATCCACGGCTTCCTGAGCATTTTCCAAAGGTGAACTGCGATGGCACGCGGTGAGTCCACAGGTGGCGCAGGCATTTGGCGACAGGGAAGGGGCTGGTGATTCCTGGACGGGCAGCGGCCTGGCCGCCCGGTGCTGTGAGCGGATGCGTACATGCAACTGCTCCTGATTCAGGGAGATCTCCAACCTCCAGCCGTGCTCATGCCGCAGCCGCAGATCCACATAATTCCAAAACACGGTGGCATCCCGTCCCAAGCGTGCTAGGGAACCGATGGAAGAATTGGAATGTGCATGCCGTTCCACAATTTCCAGTCCGGCCTCCAGCGCAGCATTGTAGATTGCCCCTGAGAGCTGGCACAGCCCGCCGCCGATCTGCGGGATGAGGCAGCCCTCTCTGAGTTCACGTCCGTTGCTATACCCCTTGGCGCGAGTGGTGCGGCCCAGATGTCGCCACAGGCTCCAGGTCGCGCCTGCGGGAATTTCCAGACCATCCAGAGCCTGGGCGGCGATGCGCAAGTTTTGCACCTTGCCCAGTTGTAGTGCGCGCTCGCGTGGGGACTCACCGCCGCGCCAAAGATCGGAAGACCAGTCGGCCAGGATGGGCGCATCCGTCAGGCTTTTGCCCTGATGACATTTAGGCACGGGATGCAGGGCATCGCGGACAAGACGCCGCATCTGAAAGCAACGTGCCTTGAATTGAAACACCCATCCAGACCAGCGAGTCGGCTCGGGAGGGTGCTGGGCGGCATTCATGGTGGGGGATAAAAAACTGCCGACCTGGCACCATAGGAGGTCTCCAGGGATGCATGCAAGATGGAAACACGGTCCATCGTTCCACATCGCCGCATGCCCCTCCGCCAGATTTTTCTTTTCCTCATCACCGCCGCTGCGGCCCAGGCTGCCAAGCCGAACGTCCTCCTGATTTGTGTGGATGACCTGAAACCCACGATCGGCTGTTTTGGTGATGCCGTGGCTCAGACGCCTAACATTGACCGGCTGGCCAAACGCGGAGTGCTTTTTGAAAAAGCCTATTGTAACCAAGCGGTCTGCTCGCCCTCGCGCAATGCCCTGATGACCAGCCTGAGGCCGCAGACGCTCGGCATCTATGAGCTCATGACGAATTTCCGAAAGGCCGCGCCGAATGCGGTCACGATGACCCAGCACTTCATGGCGCAGGGATACAAGGCCGAGGGGCTGGGCAAGATCCTGCATGTGGGGCATGGCAACATTGACGATGCCGCCTCATGGTCAGTGCCTTCTTGGAAACCGAAGGCCAAGACCTATGTGAATGAAGAAAGTACCGCCGTGACTCGTGAGGCCAAAGTCGGCGGCGACCGGGGCTGGGCCACCGAAAAAGCAGAGACGGCGGATGACACTTATGCGGATGGGCTGGTCGCCCGCGAGGCGGTGAAACGTCTCGAAGCTGCCGCGAAAAAACCGGATCAACCCTTCTTCCTGGCCGTCGGTTTCATCCGCCCACATCTGCCCTTTGTCTCACCCAAAAAATACTGGGACCTCTATGATCCGGCGAAGCTGCCAATGCCCCAGGTCAAAGACGCTCCACAGGGTGCCCCTGCCTATGCCGGCCAGCCGGGCGGTGAGTTACGCCAATACAGCGACATGCCCCAAACAGGCCCGATCAATGACACCACCACCCGTCGCCTCATTCACGGTTATTATGCCGCCACCAGCTACATGGATGCACAGTTAGGCCTCGTGCTGGATGCTCTGGACGCCCAGGGTTTGGCTGAAAATACCATCATTGTTTTCTGGGGCGACCATGGCTGGCATTTGGGAGACCACAGCATGTGGTGCAAACATACGAACTATGAGCAGGCGGCCCGTATCCCGGTCATCGTCGCGGCTCCAGGGGCTCCCGTTGGCGTGAAGACAGCCTCTTTTATCGAGACGGTGGATATTTACCCCACCCTCAGTGATCTCGCCGGTCTGCCTGCGCCGCAGAGGCTGGATGGCAAAAGCTTCGCTGCGGTGGTCAGAGATCCGGCTCAGAAGAGCCGCGACAGTGTCATTCATGTCTATCCGCGTAATAATTTGTTAGGTCGTGCCATCCGCACGGACCGCTATCGGTTGGTGGAGTGGAAAAAGCCAGGCAGCGGCGAGCCAGCGGATGCCTTTGAACTTTACGATTACCAGGAAGATCCGTTCGAAACCAAAAACCTCGCTGCCGATCGCCCGGAAGTCGTCAAAGAACTGACAGCGATCTTGGCCACGCATCCTGAGGCCAAGCCGCAGATGAAGACGGCTGCTGCTAAAGACGCCGGCCCCGGCAAAAAGAAGAAAAAGGGCAAGAAGAAGTGACCGGCGTTTCCCTGCTCTGGGGTGCTAAACCATCGTCCCAGGGGTGGGCGGTGGGTCCAGGGGGAACTCGCGCTTCTTCATCAGCGCATAAATCACCAGAAAGAGGCCAAAAGGGGCCATGTAG
>DMMK01000116.1 GCA_003453085.1 Verrucomicrobiales bacterium | reverse complement strand
GTGGCCACACAATCCCGTCGCTGGTCCACCGCGCTTGTGAGGCGCTCTAGGGCTCCGCGCCTCCCAGGTCCTCTCTGTAGGACACCGCCTGAAATCTCCCGCGTGAGGTCGGTGACGGCCCGTGCATGCGTTACAACGGCGCATGGCGCTTGCGGATCTTCGCCTGGGCGCTGCCTACAGGAGGTTTTCATGCATCTGCGTTCCATCGTTCTTTGGGTGACGGTTTTAGCCATTGCTGCACTCGCCGCCCTCAATTGGCCCGCTCTGGCCGCACCGTCCCTGGTGTCGCTCGGCATTGTGGTCTTTGAGGCTCCGCTGGGGCTCATCATGTTGGGCCTTACGGGCTTGCTGGGCATCTTTTTTATCGTCTATGTCTTGTCGCTCCAGGGTTCGGTATTGATGGAGACGCGACGTCATACCAAGGAAATGCAGGTCCAGCGCGAACTGGCGGACAAGGCGGAAGCCTCGCGTTTTACGGAGTTGCGGGCTTTTCTGGATGCTCAGCACCAGCAGGCGCACGCCACTGTGCTGGCGCGGCTGGATGAACTGGAAGACATCGAAGGAGGCGAGTATGCGCGAGAGGAGATCCCGCTGCTGCCGCCGCATGAAGGCCTGCGAGTCGAAGGCTATCGCTACTTGTGGTCGGTCGAGGGTCGCCGGGATCTTGGCAGGACTTGGTAAAGGTGGGCTCACTGCGAACGTTTAAGGGACATGGCACGCTGCCTTCCTCATGCCCTCATCTGGCTTTCCCTGGCCAAGGCTCCCATCACCTGGGCGGCCACGGACTATGCACGCGACATTCAACCCCTGCTGGCGGAGCATTGCCTGGAGTGCCATGGGCCGGATGATTCCAAAGGTGGGCTGACAATGACCTCGCGGGAGCTGGCGCTGAAGGTGCTGGAAAGCGGGGCCCATGGGATCGTCCCAGGAAAGCCAGAGACCAGCGAGGTGATGAAGCGAGTGATGAGTGCGGATCCCGATGAGCAGATGCCGCCACCAAAGCACCGGGCGAAGAAACCCATCACGGCCCAGGAGACGGAGCTGCTCAGGCAGTGGATCACCGAGGGGGCCAAGTATGAGCTGCACTGGGCCTACAAACCGGTGGTAAAGCCTGTGCCCCCGAAAGGAGGGCAGCCTGTGGATGCCTTTGTGCAGGCCAGGCTGCAAGCCGAAGGGCTGGCCCCTTCGCCGGAGGCGGACCGGACGACGCTGATCCGCCGCGTTCACTATGATTTGTTAGGCCTGCCGCCCAGCCCGGAGCAGGCGGATGCGTTTGTGGCCGACAGTTCGCCCAAAGCCTATGAGACGATGGTGGACCAGGCACTGGCCAGCCCGCACTTTGGTGAACGCTGGGGCCGCCACTGGCTGGACCTCGCCCGTTACGCAGACAGCGAAGGTTTCCTCGGCGACAAGGTGCGGCCGAATGCTTTCCACTTCCGCGACTGGGTGATCGAAGCGATCAACAACGACCTGCCCTTTGATCAATTCACGCTGGAACAGATCGCCGGCGACCTGCTGCCCCAGCCGACTGTATCACAGTTCAAAGCGGCCGGGTTTCACCGCAATGCGGCGCTCAATACGGAAGCGGGCGTGGACAAGGAAGAGGCGCGTTTTCAGAACTTGGCCGATCGGGTCAATACCACCTCGCGTGTTTGGATGGGCCTCACGCTGGGCTGTGCACAGTGCCACACGCACAAGTATGACCCCATCACCATCCGGGATTACTACAGCTTTTACGCCTACTTCAACAATACCCAGGACAAGGCGGAGCCCCGGACCCAAGCACAGACACTAGCCGAGGTGACCGAAGGCCGCCGCCAGGCCTATGTGCATCTGGCAGGGGACTACGCACGCCGCGGCCCAGATGTCATCCCAGCGACTCTTTCGGCCCTGCCCAAACTGCAGCGCCCAGCGGAAATGGAACAAACACGGCTGGACCTGGCCCAATGGCTCGTCTCCCCTCAGCATCCGTTGACCAGCCGGGTGGCGGTTAACCAAATGTGGAGCAAGCTTTTCGGGACGGGCATCGTCAGCACTCCGGATGATTTTGGCACCAGCGGCGAGTCCCCTTCCCACCCGGAATTGCTGGACTGGCTGGCCACGCAATTCATGAAGAACGGCTGGAGCCGGAAGGAACTGCTGCGTCTCATCGTCACCTCCGCCACTTACCGCCAGTCTTCTTTGCACCGACAAGACATCCTGCAGACGGATCCCCTGAATCGCCTGCTGGCCCGCCAGAACCGACTGCGACTGGAAGCCGAAGTCTTGCGCGACAGCTTCCTCACCGCCAGCGGTCTTTTGTCCCGCAACATCGGC
The DNA here is from genome assembly GCA_003453085.1 of Verrucomicrobiales bacterium. Lineage (GTDB taxonomy): Bacteria > Verrucomicrobiota > Verrucomicrobiia > Verrucomicrobiales > Verrucomicrobiaceae > Prosthecobacter. The sequence continues at coordinate 1,738 of DMMK01000116.1, read as the reverse complement.
GGCCCCAGCATCAAACCACCCCTGCCAGGAGATGTTTTCGACGTGGGTCGGTCCGTGAAATGGGAACTCAGTGAAGGCAATGAACGCTACCGGCGCGGGCTGTACATCCTCACCATGCGCAGCATCCTCTACCCCATGCTGACCACCTTTGATGCGCCCGATGCCAGCGAAGCATGCGTGAAGCGCGACCGGTCCAACACTCCGCTCCAAGCCCTCACGCTGATGAATGACCCCGTCTTTGTCGAGGCCGCGCAGGCCCTGGCTCTGCGGGTGATGCGTGAAAGCCCACACGATACCGCCAGCCGCCTGCAGCAGCTTTTTCTCCGCTGCCTTTCCCGCCCACCGCGCCCGGAGGAGACGCGGCGGCTCCTCACGTTTCACGCCGAACAAAAAGTGCGTGTCAAAAAAGGCGGCGATCAATCCCTGCAAGTCCTTCACTTCATCCAGACCCAGGTTCCCAAGAAGGAGGCCCAGGAAACCGCCGTTCTGGTCGCCCTCGCCCGTGTGCTGCTGAATCTCGACGAGTTCATCAACCGCGAGTGATCCCCTCTCCCATGTCTCCGCACGACTACATCACCCAAACCCGGCGCGATTTCCTGGCCACGAGTTCTTGCGGGCTAGGCACGGCGGCGCTGGCGTCCCTTCTGGGACAAGACGGTTTGTTAGGCGCGGAAGGCGCACCGGCCAATCCGATGGCCTCGCGCATGCCCCACTTTGCCCCGAAGGCGGAGCGCTGCATCTTCATCTTTCTTGAAGGCGGTCCCAGCCAGATGGATCTCTTTGATCCCAAACCACTGCTGAACAAGTACGATGGCCAGCCCCTGCCAGATTCCATCGTCGGCAATGCCAAGTTCGCCTTCCTGCAAAAGGAAACCGCGCGGGTGATGGGCACGAAACGCATCTTCAAAAAGCATGGCAAGTGCGGCATGGAGATCTCCGACTTGCTGCCCCACATCGCTACGTGTGCGGATGACATCGCGCTCATCCGCTCCATGCACACCACCCAGTTCAATCACCTGCCGGGGCAGCTCATGCTGAATTGTGGCGCCCCTTTGTTAGGCCGCCCCAGCGTAGGTTCCTGGGTGACCTATGGGCTGGGCAATGCCTCCCAGGAACTGCCGTCGTATGTGGTCATGGTCTCCAAAGGCCGCGGCTTGCCAGGCGGCAGCTCCACGTGGTCCAGCGGCTTTCTTCCCTCCTCCTATGGCGGGGTCATGTTTCGCAACGGCGCCTCGCCCGTGCTGAATCTGGCGAATCCAGATGGCATCACCACGGACATGCAGCAGGCCAGCCTGAGTGCCCTGAATGACCTCAACCGCCTGCGTCATCGGCACATCGGTGATCCGGAAATCGCCAGCCGCATCAACAGCTATGAGCTGGCTTTTAAGATGCAGAGTGCCGCACCGGAACTGGTGGACCTCAGCGGTGAATCTGCCGGCACGCTGGATGCCTTTGGCATCAACCGCATCGAGCCCGCCATCAAAAGCAACCTGGGCGGCATCGGCAATTACCAAATTTTCTCCCGCCAGTGCCTGCAGGCCCGCCGCATGGTGGAGCGCGGCGTACGCTACGTAAACATCATCCACGCCTCCTGGGATCACCACAGTAGCCTGGACCCGCAGCTGGCGCACAACTGCGGCATGGTGGACCAGCCCATCGCCGCCCTGCTCAAGGACCTCAAACAACGCGGCCTGCTGGATACCACCCTGGTGGTCTGGGGCAGCGAATTTGGCCGCAC
>DMMK01000661.1 GCA_003453085.1 Verrucomicrobiales bacterium | reverse complement strand
AACCTTTTGTCAGCACAGGCACGACGACCAAGTCGACGGCGGCCAGCGCGCTGACCCTGAACACGGCGGTCCGCGACTTCATCCTGGAATTCCGCGGCCAGGGAGCCCCTGACGTGGTGACGATGCCTGCAGACAGCTTTACCATGACGGTGCCGATCAACACGGCCACGGTGCTTCAGGTCGGGATGGAAGTCACCCATGCCAACCTGCCTCCAGGCACCGTCATCACGGCGGTGGACCGCTCCCAGGCAGGCGTGACGACGATCACCCTCAGCAACAAGCCCACGGGAGCTTTGGCGGCCTCGAACGCCAATCCGGTGGCGTTCAAAGGCGGTAGCGTGGGCCTCGTCAAATCCGGGCCAGGGACTCTGGTCATGCCTCTTACTTTTCAAAATACCTACACTGGCCCCACGGTGGTCAACAACGGTATCCTTCGTCTGCGTGCCAATACCAACCTGGGCACTGCACCTTCTACCTTCCAGGCCGCCCACCTGCAGATCAATGGCGGCACCTTGCAGTTTGGTCGCGATTCTATCGCAGGAACCCCGGGGGTGCGCTCGCCCGACTTCAATGACTATACGATTAGTGAGGGCAATCGCGGCATCACCTTTGGCGATGCTGGTGGTCGCCTTGAAATTGGTCACACCAATCCTAACCCCAGGCTTGAGGTTGCTGGCAACATCACCCAGGTGGTCAACGTCACCATCACCAACCCGATTTATGCCACGGGCGTGGTTGAACTGGCAGTGCGCTCAAATGTGGGAATCAGCGAGTTCAACTCCCTGGTTCTGGGCGATGAAAACTCCGAAAATCATTACGGCGGCGGCATTAAGACGGAAGGTACTTATGACGGCAAGGTCATGATCTATGGCGACAACTACGTGAACGGCCTTTTCATGGAAGGCGGCCGAGTGGAGTTCTTTGGCGATAACAATTTTAGCAGTGATATCCGCATTCTCAGCGGTCAGCTCACGTTGTACGGCAACAACACCTACAACAACACCTCTGCTTTCACGGACACGATCACCATCAACTCTGCGACGGTGAATCTCCTGTCTGAAAGTGCCCTGGGCACGGCTGGCTTCAAGGTGAACATGACCGACAACGCTCAGCTGCGTTTCCAAGGAACCGACCAAACACTGCTCAGCCTCGCCGGGACTGCCAGTTCGGCCATTAGTAACGGCCATAGCCGCCCTGCTGGAACGGGCACGGAGCAAGACAATCCTTCAACGCTGACCGTGCAGCTGGCCGTCAATGAAACCTATAACGGCCTGCTGAATAACGGTGGCAGTAGCAAGCTGCACCTCGTTAAGACGGGCCCCGGCCGCCTGGCCCTCACCAGCAATGACAGTGATTTTAGCGGCGATGTTAGCATCCTCGAAGGTGTGGTGGATGTGACTACCATCGCCTTTACCGGTGGCCAGTCGGCCCTTGGTAAAGGCAGCCGTGGGAATGCCTCTGAAATCTTCATCGATGGAGGTGCTCTCTCGTTTTCTCCCCGTGGACAGCAGTTCACCAACCGTTCTTTCTCCATGGGGGCTGGCACCGATGCCGCGACTTTGGTGGCCAACGGTCTGAACCAGGCGGCCCGTGTGATTCTGGGGTCCGCTTTCACCCTCTACCCTGGCACTCAGTTTGAGGAAAGCTACCTCAGTCAGCCTGTCGGTCTCGTCGGTGCAGGCTCACGCACCTTGACCCTCAGCGGTGTTAACACAGGGGATAACGAATTCCAGCTTCAGCTTTCGGACAAGTCTGCCACTGAAGCCACCTCCTTGTTAAAGGCAGGCCCTGGAACATGGGCTCTCGGCACGGCTGCGAACTTCAGCGGCGCGGTGACTCAGCAAGAAGGTGTTCTCGCGATTCTGGGCAACGACACCCTCGGCACCAGCAACGGCATTTCGACTACGGTCGGCCTTGATCCTGCGAACACTCTGACGGGTGATATTCCAAACGGCACGGAAGTGACCTTCCCGAAATTCTATGACACCATCCTTCCTGTGGGGCTCCAGGCAAACAAGCGCTTCTACGTCATCAATTCCAATGGCACCACTTTCCAGGTGGCGACATCTCCCGGAAGCACAACCGCCGTCAAGCTGACTCCCCTGAAGAAGTTGGTGAATTTCGAAGAGGTCATCACCTATCCGGACAATGTGGTTTTTGTTCCCAACATCCAGTCCATCGCCTCGACGGTCGGTCTGGATGTGCCCAACACATTCAGTGGCAACCTCATCAACGGGAGCGCTGTCGTCTTTAGCTACGGCCTTCCTATCCGCGTACCCGTCACCAATGCAGCTACGGGCGCGACGTTGCCTGGAGGCATCACCACCTATGAGACCTACTACGTTGTCAATGCTACTGGCACGACGTTCCAGGTTGCCCTGACACCTGGGGGGGATGCACTTGATCTGGCCAGCAATTCCAGCGGCAACATCATCTACACCGCCTCCGGTCCTGGCATTTCCACTTCGGGGGTGAACATCATCGGAGGCCGTCTGGATCTGCGCAATGTGGACTACATGACCCATGAGACGCTGACCTTCCAGGGCGGTGCCCTCTCTGTGCCCGGAAAGACCACGGCGACCTGGGCTGGCAATCTTGACATCCAGGCCAACACGACGTTCACCGTCGGTGCTAATTCGGAGCTTGTCCTCAACGGCAACATGATCGGCAACCGCGCCATTACTCAATTGGGTGAAGGGATCGTCCGTATGCGCGGAGAAACCCTCATGCCAACTCAGCCGGACGCCAATACTTCGGAAGTGGACAACAACCGCCGCAATTACACGGTTCAGGCTGGGACCTTGATCCTGGATTACGGCCTGAACAACAATTCTAAGCTGGTGGATGCAGCGACATTCGTCCTTGGTGGCGGCCGTCGCGGCGGTGTGCTGAGGCTGCAGGGTGGCACTCACGAGGAAATCGTCGCCGCCCTGAGCATCCAGGCTGGTGCCAACAAGATTTACAGAGACAGCGGCACCAGCACGCTTCGCCTCAATACGGTCTCCCGAGCAGAAGGCTCATCTCTCTATTTTGACCTCGCCCGCATCGCGACGGTGGACAACCTCAACATCAACAACATTCTCGGCGGCTGGGCCATCATCCGGGATGCTGTGGTCAATGCCAACTGGACCCTTCGTGGGACGGTTAGCCGTAATTTCACCGCCAACGTCACCACGGATGAGTTTTTGGTCTCTGGCGTGCATTACTTGGCCAATGATAACATCGTCCGGGTCTCAAGCACCGGTAGCCTACCTTCTCCTCTGCTACCAAATAAGACCTATTACGTGGTCAGCGCGTCTGCCATCCGGTTCAAGCTTTCGGAAACTCTTGGGGGGGCACCCATCGATGTTCTGACCACAGGAGGTGCAGGCGGAGATGTGCACACGGTCGCGTCCTACCAGCCTCAGCGCGCAGGGCCCTCCACGATGGTCTTCACGGCTAACTCCGACATCTATCCCGGCATTCTCGGAAATGACATTTTCCGTGTTGAAATCGATAATTCAGGCGTCCCAGGGAACATCACATCCCAGCTTACTGTACCCCCGGAAATCACGCCCGCCACGCCCCTGATCTACCGGATTATCAC
>DMMK01000668.1 GCA_003453085.1 Verrucomicrobiales bacterium | reverse complement strand
AATGGCAGGCCGTGCGGCTGAACAAGCTGCCTGAGGAATCGCCTAACTATCCCTGGATTGTCCAGGCGCTGCATGAATGCACGGCAGGAGGTGGTGTCCTGAAGGCAACTCAATGCGAGTGCATCCGGTTGAGTTCATCCTGGACGGAGTTTGAGGCTGCCTTGCCTGGAAAACATCGCCGGGAGCTCCGCCGCAGGCGTGAACTGCTGAAGCAGGAACACGGCTTTCAGGAGCAACTGGTGACGACTGCGGACATGGAGGCCCGGCTGGATGAATTTGCTGACTTGCACCGGCAGCATTACCCGGATGGAGTCAGCTCTTTTGTGACCCCCAAATCCTGGCGCTTCCACCGGAGGCTGGCTCTGAAGTGGCTGCCCAGTGGCCGTGCGATGCTGCCTTTTCTTGCGGTCGGCGGTGACATGGTCGGCGGCATCTATGGTTTTGTGGAGGGAGACGAGTTTCTGTTTTTCCAGCTCGGCTGGCATTCCCGCCTGGCGCGTTTTTCCATGGGGCATCTCAGCATTCGCTGGGCGGTGGAATGTTGCATGGTCCGCAGCCTCCGCTTGTTTGACATGCTGCCCGGAACCTACCGTTATAAAAAGGAGTGGTCGCAGACCTCCCGCCAAGTCCTCGATCTGGAAGCCTACCAGCCTGAGAGCCTGCGCGCCGCCCTCTTCCGCTCCATCCGGCACCTGAAGCGCTTGCTGCCCGGATCCTCCCCCTCTTCGATTTCTGCATGAAAGTTCTCGTCCTGACGGCTGATGCCAACACCTTGGTTTACCATCGCGGAGATCTCATCCGCGACTTCGCCGCCCATGGTTGTGAAGTGGTGACCTCTGCTGCTGAAGATTACCCCCATGTGCGGAAGTACCTGGAGGCCGCCGGTGTGCGGCATGAGCCCATCCGCATGGTGCGCAGCCGGGTGAATCTGGCCAAGGATTGGATCACCTGGCTGGATATGTTCCGTCTGTTTCGGAAGGAAAAGCCCGATGCGCTCTTTGCCTACACCATCAAGTCGGTGGTCTATGGCTGTGTGGTGGCGCGGCTGGCCGGGGTGCCCAAGGTCTATGCCCTGCTGCCTGGGCTGGGCTTCACCTTTGTGAAACCGGAAACGCTGAAGCAGACGTTAGTGCAATGGGTTTCCAAGGCCTTGCACCGGTTCGCCTTGAAGCGGGCAGATGTCATTTTCATGCAAAACCGTGACGATGTGCAGCTTTTTACCGATCTGAAGATGCTGCCGCCGGGAGTGCCTGTGCACGTCACTGCAGGCTCAGGGGTGAACCTGGAGGAATACCCTCATGTACCGCTGGAAGGAAATGCCGACATCGCCGCCGGACGCATCCGTTTCGTGCTGGTGAGCCGGCTGCTCATCAGCAAAGGCGTTTGCGTATTTGCGGAGGCGGCACGGAAGATCAAAGCCAAGTATCCCCTGGCGGAGTTTCATCTCGTCGGCCCCTTTGATCCCAACCCCAACCGGGTCTCTGAGGCAGAGGTGGAGCAATGGGTGAAGGAGGGGACTCTGATTCATCACGGCATGGTGAGGGATGTGGCCGGGCTGCTGAAAAGCATGCATGTCTTTTGCCTACCCACCTGGTACCGTGAAGGCGTGCCTCATGCATCGCTGGAGGCTTTGTCCACTGGCCGGGCCATGATCACGACCGATTCAGTCGGCGCCCGGGAGTGTGTGCCGTCTGGAGAAAATGGCTTTTTGCTGCCCCCTCGTGATGAAGCGGCCGTGGTGAAGGCCATGGAGTTTTTCATCCAGCAGCCAGAGCAGATTATCCGCATGGGGCTCGCCAGCAGGAAGCTGGCTGAGGAGGTCTTCGATGTCAAAATCGTGAACCGGATCATCCTCCAGGCCATGAAAATCGAACATTCTGACTCCAAACCGTCCCAAACCCCTTCGTCTGCTCCTTGCCCCCTGGGGGCAGGTGCATGATGGTACTTCCAGTTTCACGCCCACGTCATGTCCTACCAGCTCGCCCTTGATCCCAACCGCACCCAGCCAGGGGCTGCCGGTGGCGGGCAGGGCCTTGTTCCCATGGCACCGACGACTCTCGGGGTTCCCATGGGCCTGTCCCCGGCGGATTCCAGCCCCTATCTCTCGACGCCTGCCCCTCATTTTAGCGAGTCGGTGATCAGCCTGGCGGACCTGGCGGGTTACCTGAAGAAACGCTGGTGGTTAGGCCTGCTCATGGCACTGCCTGCGGCGGCGGCTGTCTTTTACCTCCTGGGCATGGGGGCGAAGATTTATGAGTCGGAGGCGAAGCTGCGGCTGCGGCTACAGGACACGAATGTCTTTAACTTCAATGAAATGGGCCGGCAGGGAGTGACGGAACTGAGTGCTCCCCAGCTCATCAACAATCACCTGACCGAGATCAAGTCGCGGAAGTTTGCGGACTACTTTTATACCCGTTTTGACCCAGTCAAGAGGGACGCTTTTATCCAGGATGAACTGAGCACGCTGGGGCGCAAAGACCAGTTGCTGAAATGGGTGGGCCTTTACACTCCTCTGGAGCCTGCCCCCCCTATGGATGTCTTTGCTGAAAGCGTGGAGAGCAGTGTGCGGGTGGAGCCGCAAAAGGAATCCCATATCCTGCGCATCCTGGTGCGGAATCGGGATCCCCAACTGGCGGCGGATCTGGCGAATGGTTTTGCGCAGGATTACATCCGCTTTTTCGGCGAACAGGAAAGCGGCCAGACGCAGAGCGAGCGCGACTACCTTCAGACCAAGGCCGATGAACTGAAACAGCGCCTGGAAATCAGTGAACGAAAGCTTTCCGAATACCGGAAGAGCGAGAACCTCATCCAGACCAACGAGGCGATGGATGTGGATGGTGACAAGGTGCGCCAGCTCATGACGGCCATCACGAATGTGGAGATCCAACTGGCGAAATCCAAGAGCGATCTGCAGAGCATCCGCACCACCCAGCAGGCAGGACGGGATCTTTTGGAAGTGCGTGTAGTGGCAGACAATCCAGATGTGGCCTTCAATCGCAAAGAACTCGAGTCAGCAATGACGGAGCGCAAGGCGTTGGAACCGCTGTGTGGACGCAGGCATCCCCAGATGGTTGCCCTGGCGGGCCGGATCGAATCGGCCAAGAACGCACTGGATCATGCCTCGATGGCGGTTGTCACGATGTCCGAAACCGAAGTCTTGAGCCTGGAGCGGCAGATCGCAGACTTCAAAAAGCAGTTGGAAACCTCACGTGGCGAGGTGCTGGACCAAAGCGGCAAAAACGTCGAGCAAAAGATGCTTAGCGATCAGGTGGCGGCAGATCGCGAAATGTACCAGACCATTGTGAAGCGGCTGAACCAGGCGGAAGTGACCGGCAATTTCAAGGACAGTGGCGCGCTCAGCCTTTCGGACATCGCCTCTCCTCCCGACAAGCCGGTGAAGCCAAACAAGCCCATTGCGGCTGTGGCGAGTTTGATGGTTTTTGGTTTGATCTTTATCGGCCTGCCTGTGGGCTGGGGACTGATGGATGACCATGTCTTCCGGCTCCTGAGGCAGAAGGGTTCCCCTTCCGCCAACATTCCCTCGGTCAAGGAAGTGCCGCACATGCCTTCAGGGCCGCTCGTCAGAACCTCGGGCTCCGCCGCCCCAGGCACGCTGCCTTATGCGCCTTCGCCCCTAGCTCCCCCGGCTCCTGTTTTCCAACCCGCCGCCCGTTCGCCGTCCATGCTTGCAGGGACCACGGCCAATCAGGCTCCGGTGCTGGCGCATCTGCCACTGATCGGCCACGGCACTCCGGAGGCCATGCTGGGCCAGTTGCTGCGTTCAGAGCCCCATGGCGCTGCGGGCGCGCTGTCCCAGCTTACCACCACCCTGGAAATGCAGGCGCTGAAACGCAGCGGTTTAGGAGGCATCATCCTTCTCACCAGTGCTGAGGCTGGAGAGGGCAAGACCCTGTCTGCGGCGGCTCTGGCGGCGGCATTTTGCCACCAGGGACGCAGCGTGTTCATGATGGAGTGCAATGCGGTCTCGCCGACGCTGCATCAATGGTTTCCCCATGCAACTCAGCACAGTTCCTGGGCGCATGACCTGGAGTCTCTCCGCTATGGGAAGACCAACCTCTTTTTGCTGCCGGCGCACGATCTGCCCTCCTATGCCACGAATGAACTGCTGGATGGCTATCGCTCCTGGATTGAACGGGCCCGGCAGCATGTGGACTGGATCATTCTGGACGGGGGAGCCATCCTGAAAAACTTTGCCGATGTCGCTCCTCTCGCACCGCTGGCCACCGATGTCCTGGTGGTGAACAACCCAAATGTGGCAAACTCTGCCAAGCTGCGGGCGGCGATGAGCCTGCTACAGCCAATGATGAGCAGCAGCGCCTTCCGTGGGATGATCGTTCACGGGGCGGCGTAGAAGAATGGAGCTTGTATTTTAGCTCAAAATTTAGAATAATTGTGGTGGATATAAAATTTCGCTTATATTTTCACCATGTATTCGGCCAAAATCGCTGCGTCTTGCTGCTGCCTTAGGGGCTGGATGTTGTTGTGGCTTCTCGGCTCTGCAGCGACCAGCCAGGCCGTCATTTTGGTGGATACGGACAATGCTCTGGCAAATACCACCGCTCCGACGGGCCAGTATGCAGACAGTGGTTGGGCCTACCAGGGAGAGTATGGAAGTTTTTTGGGCACGATGATCGCGCCTCAGTATTTCATTACAGCCCAGCACATCGGAGTTTCAGCTTCACCCACGTTTACCAGCACGGCGGAGTTTAATGGCCTAGTGGATGTGACTTACACGATCGACAGCTCGGCCAATGGCGGGCAGGGCTTTTGGAACATCGCCGGGAC
>DMMK01000467.1 GCA_003453085.1 Verrucomicrobiales bacterium | reverse complement strand
CATCCCCCAGCTCGCCATCGAGCCGCTGCAGAAGATCGCCTCCCAATTTGAGAGCCGCATGACTCCCGTGGAACCTGTACCTCCCGTCAAACCATGAACACTTTCCGCCACAGTCTCCTGTCCCTGCTCTGCCTCAGCCTGGGCGCACAGGCGCAGCAGGAGCCTACCACCCAGCCGCTGCAAAATCTGCCAGTGGGCGCGGTGGATCTCTCCGCCCGGCTGGGGGGGCTTTCCAGCCTCCCGGCCCAACCCGAAGATGGCTACTGGATAGACAACGCCCCCATCAACGAAGTCTTCCAATACCTCGCCCGCAGCGCCGGACTACAGTTCTTTTACAACAACGAGCTCAACAGTCCGCAATACAATGTTACCGGCCATCTGCGGCTGGACAATCCGCGCCAGCAGATGGAGGACCTCGCCGTCGGCCATGGCCTCTTCGTGTATCAACAACGCTCCTCCGTCAGCCTGATGACGGAGCCCCAGCTCGCCAAGCTGCCAGTGGAAGTCATGAGCTACCGGCTCAAATACCTCCGTGGGGCCCCGCTGAACCGCAGCATGTCTTCCCCCGCTCCCAGCAGCAGCGGTGGCAACGGCGAAGAGGGCGGCGGCAGCTCAGGATCATCCGCACCCGCCTCCGATTTCGAAAAGCTCAAGGCCATCATCAAGCCCATGCTCACCCGTGAAGTGGGGATGATCGAGTTTGAGGAAAAAACAAACACCCTTTTGGTTAGCGACAACACCATCAAGCTAGAGCGCGTGCGCAAGCTGCTGGAGGATATCGACAAGGCCAAACCCCAGATCATGGTCAATGTGCGCGTCCTTCGCATCCGGCGCAATCAGGGCCGCCAAGTCGGTGTGGACTGGAGCCGCTCGCTCGGTGACGACGGCACCAGCATCACGGTTTCCCAGAGCCTCAATGCCCTTTTCAACCTGCCCGATGTCAGCAAACTGACCCGCGCAGGCAGTGCTGACAATCCCACCACCACCATAGACCAGGTGAATACCGAGGGTGCAGGGATGGTCTTTAATAATGTGCAGGTGGAGGCCATCCTGCGCGCCCTGGAAGGGGCCGATCTGGTGACCCAAGAGGCCTGTCCCACCATCATCACCGAGGACAATGAACAGGGCCTCATCTCCATCGTGGATCGCTTCCCCGTCATTACCTCTGACATCAGCAACACAGCAGCTGGCCAAAACATCACCGACAAGGTGCGGTATAAAATTGACAGTGAAGACCCCAGCGCCACGCAGGAGCCTGAAAAGAACCGCGAAATCGGCGTCACCCTCTCCGTCACCCCCACTCTCCTGCCGGACGGCACCGTGCGGATGAAACTCCGCCCCCGAGTGGCCAAAATTGTGGAACTCATCCCTGGCCGAACCAACAATGTGTTTCCTCGTGTCAGTGAATCCACGGTCGAGGCCATCAGCCGCATCCCCGCAGGTCAGTCCCTCTTCCTGGGCGGCTTTTATGACTACAGCAACAGCGAAGGAAACAACAAAGTACCCATCCTGGGCACCATCCCTCTGGTGGGCAAGCTTTTCAGCTCCGACATGAAGAAGCTGGAGCAGGTGAGCCTGGTCTTTGTCATCACCCCGCGTGTGTATGATGCCTCCAGCTCGGCAGCGATCCCGGACATCAACTGGCACGTCCGCGAGTATTCCGGCATGCAGCCCGAAGACATCGGCGATGCCTCGGCCCTGCTGCCAAAGCCCGGCTGGCCCAATGCCACTCCCGCGGGCAAAAGCCCCTCGTATGCGCCGGAACTGCCCACCTCCCAGATCACCCCCAAGCAGTCCTGGGTGAAACGGCTGTTCGGAAAAAAGAACGAGGCTGTGCAGTGATCCGGCCGGAAGAGGCAGACCGAAAAGCCCCCCTTAGTTTTTCAGCCATGACTGAATCCATCACAGGCATTCCCCTCCCTGCCAAGACGGACCGCGTCAGCCTGCAGCCCGTGCTGGAGCGCATCGCGCAGACTACGGTCAAGCATCTGCGCGAAGGAGGCTACGTCTCCGAGGCTGAATCCACACCGCTGATTCCAGGTTACCTGAAGGAGTTGAACTCCCCTAGCCCACCCACAGACTTCCTCACTTACGTGGCCGAAGTCCAGGCTCAAAAACACTCCCTCACCCTAGAGGGTGAAATCACCCGCATGCAGAAACTGCTGCGCAACTGCCTGAATGACCGGGTGCATTTCTGGAGCTTCGGTCCCCTGCCCGGCCGGGCCACCGCCCTTTACGATCATTGCCCCGGTCTGCGCCCAGTCTGCTCCGCCCTCGGTTGCCCGGCCACCCTGGCTGGAGAGACCAGCATCGTCCACATCGCCTCCATCAATCCCGTGTCTGCCCTCGTCGCCTCGTTCTGGATCAGCCATGAGCTGAATCGCGACACCGATGGCGACGCCCCTTTTGTGTTCTCCTTCCTCATGGAGCTGCCCGCCTGGCAGAGCCTCATGCAGACCCATTTTGCCGCATGAACCTGAACCTCGGCATCGAATTCAACGAGACGATCCAGCGGCTCATCATCAGCCAGCTACGTGCAGCCACGGCCGGAAATGAGACGCTTTCAGACGAGGCCATGGTGCGTAAATGCTCCAAGACTCGCATCCTCGGGGCCGTGGGCCGCGCCTCCGGCCTGCCTGCCTTCCCGCAGATCAGGGAAATGGCGGACGCCGAGTTCGTCGGCTATTGCGATCCCGTGGTGCTCGCACGCGGCATGTTTGTGCCGCTGCGCCGCAGTTCACAGCAAATTTTGTTAGCCGTGGCCAACCCCTGGGACTACCGGGCCGATGACTACTGCGCCAGCCGCTTCCCTGAAGATGAGGTGCTGAAAGTCGTCACCCTGGCCTCGGAGGTTTCCGCCGTCATCGAAGGCTCCTCCAATTCTGCAGGCCCCAGCCGCGCAGAACTCGAGGCCGTGGAGGTCGAAGAGTTTTCCAATGAGAGCCCCGACTTTGATGTCACCCGTGTTTATGACGAGCCCATCGCCCAGCTCGTCGCCAGCATGGTCAGCGATGCCATCAAGCAGCACGCCTC
>DMMK01000643.1 GCA_003453085.1 Verrucomicrobiales bacterium | reverse complement strand
GGTGCGCGACCATGGCCCCGGTTTGCCTGCCGAAGAGCTGGAGCGGGTCATGGAGCCTTTTTACCGCGTCGAGGCCTCGCGCAACCGCCAGAGTGGCGGGGGCGGGGTGGGGCTCACCATTGCCAGCGATATCGTGCGGCGGCACGGAGGGAGGCTGGCCTTGCGCAATGCTGCGGGCGGTGGTTTGGTGGCAGCAGCCATTTTTCCGCGCACTGCGGCGTGAGCCCGCCGGGCTCAACCCGCTGAGGTTTCATCCCCGCATTTCTCAAACCGTGGCCGCGTGCGACCTTCGAACTCGCCGGTTTCGCCGAACATGGCCGCCGGCCGCACCCACTGGCCCCAGCCACCGTAGAGCGCGCGGTACAGCGTCATGGGCTCCAGCGTTTCGCTGTGGCGCACGGTATCAATCACCTCGTAGAGCATGCCCTTGTAGTGGCGGTACAGGCCGGGCGGTGTGCGAATGAGTGCTGGCAGGTCGTCGTCGGTCATGGTGGTGGGTGTGGGGTCGTGAGTGGTTAGGATGGCGGTTGAAAACAACCCAAGAGTGAGGGAAGCCCGTGGATCAGGCAGATTTTGTGCATCTGGTGCGCATGAGCGAGCATGCCAGTGCTGACAACAGCCGCGCATACCGCCGCAGTGTGGCCGTGTTTGCGGCGCTGGGGCTGGGGCTGGCGCTGCTGGCCTGGGCCTTTCATGAGGACTTCGGGGAAGGATACAATGCCACGCCTTGGCGGGAGTTGGCGGCCAGCCTCTTCAGCCTACAGATCTTTACCACGCCCTTCCCTGCCTATGAGACCTCGTGGAGTCTGAGCTGCGAGATGATCTATTATGCTGCCTGGCCGATCATCCTCTTTTTAATGCGGGGGCACGTGGGCCGGGCCTCGGCTTTCTCCCTGATTTCTGTGCTCCTGGTTATAGGCGGCATCATGGCCCTGTGGAAGGTGGGGCATCGGCTGGAGACCAGCGCCTTTGTGGAAGGGGCCTGGACGGTGGCGGTGCTTTTTCCAGTCTGGGTTTGCGGGGCCTGGCTGGCGGCAAACTGGGGCAGTAACAGGCTCACGATTTCTCGTCGTACCTGGAAAATGTCCATCTTGTTATGCCTGCTGTCTGAGGGGCTGCTCATTGTGCTGAAATTCAAGGAATACCCGGCCTGGGCCGTCCACATGGCGGGCTGGAGCTCCATTCCTGGGCTGATGCTTTTTCTGGCCGGGGCACGGCATGCCCGGCTGGCCTCCTGGGCCAAGGCCCGGCCTGTGTGCGCTTGGTTGGGCCAGTTCAGCTACCCTTGCTACATCTTGCACATGCAGCTTCTGCTGCTGTTGGACCATTGGGTGGATCATTACGCGGGGGATTGGGTGCACCGACACCCCCTCTGGCATACGGTCATTGAATTTGGGGTGGTATTGCTGCTGCTGGCTTGGCTGGGGCCACAGCTGGAAAGGCTGACGATGCGCTGGCGCGCGTCATTTCTGGGCACTACCCGCCCCCCGGTGAAGATCTAGGCTTTACGAAAAGACCACTCAGTGTAGTCCCAATCGAAAAAGAAATTTCAAAAAATATTCAATATCTCCTAGATTTATCATAAAATTTAGAGAACCTTAGGCTTATGAAGTACATCGTCTTGTTTTGCGCAATTTTGCTATCGGCAGCCCCCAGTTTGAAGGGGCAATCCGTTTTCAACGGCGTGGACAATGATGGTTACATTGGAGTTTATGACATCAATGACCAGCATTTTTGGTGGTTGTGCATCGAGCCCGAAGGGACACCGGCTGCTGGTCCTGGCGACGGTTTCATTGCCAATGCTGTCAGCTTTTTGGAAGGCTGGGATCAGCAAAATACGGAGCGTCGCGATGACTACATTGCCAATGGCGCCGCCCAGGCCGCATTGGCCAAGCAGGTGTCCGTGATGCAGTACGTGCTCGACAGCTACCTGCCCATCAGCACGCTGACCACGCCCGGCGCACTGCTGGAGGGCAGTGAAAACTCGGCGCACTACGGCAACAACGAGGCCTTTTACAATTCCATGTCCGTGGTGCAGCATTTCCTGGCCGAGACCTATGGCAAGACCACCAAGGTGGATTTCACTGACATGACGGGCTATGCAGACCGCTGGGAGCTTGATCTGACCGCCGCAGGTATTGCACGTTCGGACCTTTACCAGAGCATTCTGGCCGATGTGGCGTCCAAGGATGGGGCCAACTTTTTTGCCACCTACACGGCGATCAACAGTTACTACATCGCCAACACGCTGTACTCTTTGAACAACACCGATCCCCTTGCTAGCGATTACAACTGGCAGGATGCGCTCATCATCGTCGCGCCTGTTCCTGAGCCGAGCGGGGCGCTGCTGATCGCCTGCTGCGGACTGGCCGTGATGGTTCGCCGCTGGCGCAGACTGGTCTGATCCCTGGCTTGTGGCCAGACGCCTGGTCGGGTGAAAAGGATCGGGGTTTCATTTCCTTCAAGGGGGTTTTTGCAACCATGATGCTCTCCCACACATCCGCTCTGGTGCGGGCGGAACTGCACTGCCACACCACGGCCTCCAGCGATGGAATGATCACGCCGGATGGCCTGCTGAAGGCGGCCCGGCTGCATAAGCTAGATATCATCGCCATCACGGATCACGACACCACCGTGGGCGCCTTCGAATTTCAAAAGTGGTTTCGCAGGAAGAATTCGCCCACGGAGATCCTCATTGGCGAAGAGCGTACGCTGGCCAACAAATGCCACATCATCGGCCTTTTTCTCCAGGGGGACATTGCCTCCACGGAGCCGCAGCCGGTCATGGATGAGATTCACGCCCAGGGGGGGCTGGTGTTGGTGCCGCATCCGCATCGCTTGAAAGACGGTTTGTTAGGCCCGCGTGGCCTTGGCATGTCCGGTTTGGCCTCTGCCGATGCCTTTGAAATCCACAATGCCAAAGGCAGCCACGCTGACAACACACGCATGTGCGAAGACATGCTGGGTTTGGCCTGTGGCATCTTTGGCGGCAGCGACGCTCACTATGAGGCCGATGTGGGCCAGTGTGTGAATGAGATGACGGCCTGCGGCTCGGCCGAGGCGACCGTCCGTGCCATGCTGGCCCGCCGCACTTCTTTCCGAATCCTTGCGAAGGCTCAGCACGCCAGTTCTGGCGAGCGCAAGTATGCCTCGGGATACTACGCCGTGAAGCGCTTTGTCCAGGTGCCGAAGCCGCTGCTTCCGCTGGCGAAAAAAGCCTACCGCCTTTATTGGAATGCCCGTCAGGGAAACCGGCCGCACTCGCTCACCGAGATCGCCTCGCATCCTGCCACCGACCATGCATAAAAAGTCCATCCGCAAACTGGCCCAGCTTCACGGCTGGTGGACCTATCAGTCCTTTTTGAAGCGCACCCGCACCTGGTCGGAGGATCAGCGCCAGGCCTGGATCCGTAAGCAGATGCAGCAGACGCTTGTCGCCGCCTATGAGGGCACCCGTTATTATGCGGAGGTGTTTAAAGGCATCGGTTTTGACCCTCGTACCGACTTTGAAGGTCTGCAGACGTTGGCGAAGCTACCGGTGCTGACCAAGGAGATCATCCGCGAGCGTTTTGAAGACCTCGTGAACCCGCGTTACCGCCGCCTGAGCGCCTATGCCGAGACGAGCGGCACTACAGGCAAGCCCATGCGCATGCTTCTGAATGAGAGCTACATCGCACTCGACTATGCCTGCATGTATGAAATGTGGGCACAGGCCGGGTATCGTTTTCGCGATCCTTTCCTGGCGCTGCGCAGTTATGTTCCATCCCGTGTCGGGGACCCGCTATGGATTCATGACAAGGCGCAGAACACGCTGTTCATGTCGGCCTACCATTTCTCCCCGCGTCTGGCGGAGGATTACATGCGGGCCATCCAGGACTTTCAGCCCAAGTTCATCCGCACTTATCCTTCCTCCCTCCTGGTGCTGGCGGAATATTTGGAGCGCACAGGCCAAAAGCTGCCTTCCGTGAAGGGCTTGTTCACGGCGTCCGAGACCCTGGCTCTTCATGAGCGCGAGGCCATTGAGCGTGTGTTTGGCAAGATCCTCTTTGACTGGTATGGCATGACTGAGCCCACCCTCGTCGCCTATGAAGGGGCGGATCATGACGGGTTGAACATCATCTGGCAGTATGGTCATGCGGAGTTTTTGCCGGATGACACCCTGGCTCCAGGCGACTGCCGCCTCATCGCCACCAGCTTGCAGAATCCGGTGATGCCCTTCATCCGATATGACACGGGCGACATCGTCATGCGCCATGCCTCGGAGAGTGAGGCGACCCTCTATCCTCGTAAGCTTGCCCGTGTGCAGGGGCGCAAAGATGACGTCATCCTCACGCCCGATGGCCGCCGCCTGCCCTCGGTGAATTTCTACTCGGTCTTCCGTTCGGCCCCTGGGGTGGTGAGATTTCAGATCGTCCAATATGGGGCATCGGACATCGTGGTGAACATCGAAAGCACAGAGGGCACCTTTGAGCGGCACCCTGCCTTCATGAAGGTGAAGGAGGAACTGCGTTCCCGGTTTGGCGATGCCATGACTGTGGAATATCGCATCAACCAGCGTTTTGAAACGAACCGCGATGGCAAGACGCCCGTGGTCGTCCGCCGCCGGGCCAACAAGGCCGTGGAGGAGCGCAAGGAGTATGTGCTGTCCTCGCAGGTCGCATGGTCGCGCTCCCGGGCAGGGGAGGACATTTTGAAGCTCGACTGGAATGAGGCGGACAGGCTGCCTTCGGAGCGTGTGCGGGCCCGGCTGGCGGCCCTGGTGCAGGATCCGCATTCCATCATCTGGTACCCAGAGGCCTACCCGGCTGCGCTGCATCAGGCCCTGGCTACGCATCATCACGTGGCTGAGGCGAATCTGCTGGCCACGCATGGGTCCGACATGGCCCTGGCTTACCTCACTCAATGTTATGTCACCAGCGGGGACAAGGTGATGATCGTCGCCCCTGGGTATGACAATTTTCGCGCAGTGGCGGAACAGCGGGGCGGGCAGGCCCTGCATTTCACCTTCAATGGCGAAGGCGAGTATCCGCTGCAGGAAATGCTGCGCACGATCCAGGCGGAACTCCCCCGGCTGATTTACCTGACGAATCCAAACAACCCGATCGGCTACGCACTTTCTCCCGAAAGCATTGCGGCGATTTGCGCAGCGGCGGCCAAAGAGTCTGCCCTCGTGGTGGTGGATGAAGCCTACGCCGAGTTTGCCGAAACGGACTGTGTGTCTCTCATCGGCCAGTTTTCGAACCTCGTCATCGTGCGCACTTTTTCCAAAGCCTTTGGCCTGGCGGGGCTGCGCGTGGGCTACCTCCTGGGCGATGTGGCGGTGATCAAGACGATTCGCCGGGTCGCCAATCCCAAGCACCTAACCACTTTTGCTCAAGTCGCCGCCCAGACCGTGCTGGAAGACTGGCCTCAGGTGAAGGGGCACATCGAGGAGGTCAAAGTGCAACGCAGCCGTTTCATCGCCTTTCTTCAGTCGCATCAGGTGAAATGCTTCCCCTCGCATGGCAATTTTGTCCTCTTCCAGAT
>DMMK01000564.1 GCA_003453085.1 Verrucomicrobiales bacterium | reverse complement strand
GCGCATGTCCCACACCTGGATGGTGCCACCCTCACCGCCGACCGCCAGCACTTGCCCATCGCCAGAGAGGGCTAGGCTGAGCACAGACTGCGGCAGCTTCGGCTGTAGCGGTGCATGCGTGCCATCGGTCAGGGACCAGCGTTCCACCTGCCCGTTGTCCAGGGCCAGGATCACGGTCTGCCCATCGTGGGAAACCGCCAGGCAGGTGGCGATGGTCTGGCGGGGCAGGGCGTGGTCGGTGCGCTCATGAGTGGTCGTGTCCCAGATGCTCAGCATGGATTTGGGGCTGCCTTTGTCCGACTTGGGCTGGACGGTGGAAACAGCCACCGCTTTGCCCGCTTGCCGGCTCAGGGCTACCAGTCTGGCCTCCTGCGCTCCAGGTGGCAGCGGCAGATCCGGCGTGGTGGGGTGCAGCAGGTGCTTGGGCTGCAGCAGGCTCAGCAGGTTGGTGGCGGCCAGGCGGTTGCCAGGATCGGTGCGCAACGCACGGGTCAGCCAGGCCACGGACTCGGTGTAGTCGCGCCGCTCGGTGAACTGGCGGGCCATGACCTCATCCGACCGAGAGTATTCCTTTTTCAGATTGCTCCCGGCCTCCTCGGCGGCCACTCGGTTTTTTTCCGCTTCAAAGTACAAGGCGGTGCTGGTGATGCCACCGGCGAGGACCGCCAGGGCGATGGCCACGCTAGCGGCCACGCCCACTTGGTGCCGCCGAACAAACTTCCCGATCACATAGGCGCGGCTGGGCGGGCAGGCGCGCACGGGCTCATGCCGCAGGTAGCGGCGCAGGTCATCGGCCAAGTCGTCCGCATTGCCATAGCGGCGTGCAGGATCGCGCTCCAGGGCCTTGAGGATGATCCAGTCCAGGTCGCCTTTCAGGGAGGACTCGCGGGAACTGGGTTTGGGAGGGTCGCGCTCCACTTGGTCCCGCAGGATCTGGTGCAGGGGCTTTTGCGCGATGTCCATGGGCGTGACCAGGGCCTTGCCGGTGAGCAGCTCCATGAGGATGGAACCGAGGGCATAGACGTCGGACCGCGTGTCCACGTGGGAGCTGCCGTGCTCGATCTGCTCAGGGCTGATGTAACCGGGTGTGCCGACGAGCTGGTCCATGCCCGTGGCCAGGGTCTGGCTGACGTCCTTTTGTTCCAGCACCTTGGCGATGCCAAAGTCAATGACCTTGGGGACGGGGTTGCCATCCTCTTCCATGACCATGACGTTGGAGGGCTTCAGATCCCGGTGAATGATGCCCTTTTGATGGGCGTGGTTCACCGCCTGGCAGACGGGAATGAAAAGCTCCAGCCGCTGATTGAGCGTAAGGTCTTTCTTGCTGGCGTAGCTGGTGATGGACCGGCCCCTCACCAGCTCCATGACGAAGTAAGGCTGCCCGCGCTCCGTTTCGCCGGCATCCAGCACCCGCGCGATGTTCGGGTGCTCCATGAGCGCCAGGGACTGCCGCTCCGTATCAAAACGGGCGATCACCTGCTGGGTGTCCATGCCCGCCTTGAGGATCTTCACCGCCACCAGCCGCTGGATGGGCTGCACCTGCTCCGCCTTGAAAACGAGGCCAAAGCCGCCTTCACCCAGCTTTTCCAAAAGCCGGAATTTCCCTTCCAGCCAGCCGTCGTTGTCCTTCAGCAGATCGGCGGAGCGGACACCGTTGCCGCGTGTGCGGGTGAGCGGGGCCTGGGTCAGGCTTCTGCGTTGGCCCTGGGTGATCAACGTCACATCCTCGGGCACGTCGCTCGCGCGCTCGGGATTCTCAGAAGGTGATGGAGACGGTGGAGTCACAGCAAGGAGCGAAGCAGCCTCAAGCACGCAGGAGACCTGAGTGCAAATGAAGTTATGCAAACGATGCCGCCAATCTCCCGCCTCTCAGCGTGGGATCAAGGGAAGAGCGATGTAGGAAGGATGTTCGGCATCGTGGTGAATGGCATTCACGGCCGACTGGATACGTCGGTTTTCGTTCAGTGGCTCACCCGTGTTCGGATTGATGTCAAACCGAGGGAAATTGCTGCTGCTGATGTCCACCCGGATGCGGTGGCCCTTTTTGAAAATGTTGCTCGTGGGGTAGAGACGGAGCGTGACGGGATAGATCACGCCCGGGGTCATGAGCTTCTCGTGTTTCAAGCTGTCGCGGAAGCGGGCCCGCAAGATGCCATCCGTGATGTTCAGATCAAAGCCGCCGGGCCAGTCGGCGCTGGCGGGGTACACGTCCACCAGCTTGGCGGTGAAGTCCGTATCCACAGCCGAGGAGGAGACCCAGAGCTTCAGCTCGATTTCACCGGTGACTTCCACATCCTGCGCGAGAGGCTCGGTTTGGAAAACCAGCACGTCATTGCGGGCGGAGAGGGGCAGGGGCTTCAGCCAGTTCCACACATGCGGGCCACCTTTTTGGTCCCAGGCCCCCTGGAGCATGATGCCGTCGCCGCTGGAGATATTACCGCCGATGGTGGGCACTGGGTTTTCGGGATCGAAGACATAGCTGGTGCTGGCTTTGGCCTGGGTGGGTTTCTCCGTCTGCAGGTGCCCGCCGGTGGTGAAGTGGTAGTGAGTGGTCTGGGCACGGGCCGGTGGCCAGGCCGTTTCATCCCGCCACTGCCCGCCGTGGTAAAGCTGGCCTTCCGGGGTTTTATGGCCATCGCCGCTGCCCATCACAAAGAGGCGCACCTGGGTGGCAAAGGGCGCGGTTTTGCCCACGCTGTTGTCCAGGCCTTTGAGTACATGGTCATACCATTCCTTCCGCCAGGCCAGCTCATCGGCGATGGCGGCCTCGGGGCCATAGTCCACCTGACCATGGCTGGACTTCGCCTGTGCCCCATGAATCCAAGGGCCCATGATCATGTAAACGGGACTTTTGAGGGCACGGGTGAGGGCGGCGAAATTCGCGGTGGTGTTGCCCGCCCAGGAGTCATACCAGCCGCCGACGAGATACACGGGGATGTCCTTGTACTTGGAGGCGTTTTCCAGGATGTTGTTCTGAGCCCAGAACTCGTCATTGGCCCCGTGACGCATGGCATCCACCAGCCAGCTTTCATACTCGGGTGCCAGCTTCAGCGGGGTCATGCCAGGGCGCAGGGGCAGCAGCTTGAGGTAGTCGTGACGGTGGTCCACCATTTCCTTCAGCAGCACTGCCGTGGCAGGGTCCTGCGAGGCCACGCTGCCTTTGGCGGCATTGAGGATGATCCAGTTCCAGAAACGCATTTCAAAGGCGCCCGCGTTGCGCATGGACTGCACTCCGCAGTTGGACACGGCATCCACGGGAATAACGGTGGCCAGTTCAGGTGCGCCTTCCATGGCCATCGCGTGCTGGGTGCCGCCGACGTAGGAGGTGCCGATCATCCCGATCTTGCCATCGCTCCAGGGCTGCTGGCCGATCCATTTCGCGCAGTCCACACCATCGCGTCCATCGTCGGTCATCCAGTGCCAGGTGCCTTCGCTGCCATAGCGGCCCCGGCAGTCCTGGGCGACAAAGACGTAGCCGTGCTGGGCATAATATTGGCCCAGCTTTTTCGCCCCGTCCTTGTTGTAGGGCAGGCGCGTGAGGATCACCGGGTAACGGCCTGGCTTTTCCACGCCGCCCTCCGCAGGCAGGTAAAGATCTGTGGCCAGCTTGACGCCATCACGCATGGCCACCTGCACATTCGTTTTCACCACGGCTTCCTCCGCTAGGGCGGGGGCGGTGAGCAGGCACAGGGTGAAGAAAAGCCAGGGCAGGGAAGGGCGTGAAAGCATGACCCTAAGACTACGGGGTGACACGGTGCCCTTTTATGCCGAAAGCGAATCTCGGAGGGAAAGTATCAAAGCGTGTCATTAGAGTGAAGCACCTGAGAATACCCGATCCTCCCAGGATCTGCATCGCTCTGCTGGTGTGTAGCCTTTAGGCGACCTCTCAGTGTCTCGCTGCTTTCCAGAATCGCCTAAAGGCTAGACACCAGCAGAGCGAGCGAGGCATGAGGCTGGTTCTCAGAGTTTGCGCTTCGGGATCACGGTGGTGTCGAGCACCTCACCGCGTATGTTTTTGAACTGCACCTGCATCGTCGGTTCCCCTCGCCGGAAGGTGAGCAGAAGGTAGTTGTCCTGCTGGGCGAAGAACTTGGATTGTGGGTCCTTGTAAGGGCTGCCATCGCCTTTCAGGCAGGTGTTGAAGTAGGGCAGGCCGTCTTTGAGTTCGGCACGATCCGCGAAGTAACCAAAACCCGTGACAAGAGCACTGCCTTTGACGAACTCCTCATGCCACAGGCCCTTGGTGCGCCCCTGAACGGCGGTCTGTTTTTCATTCATGAGTGTGAAGACAAAACCGGCCTTCGTCTGGGCCATGAGATCGCGATACCCGAGGAACTGAACAGAGGTGGCATCGTAAGGATGGCAGGTCTGCCAAGTCGTGCCGAAATCCTGGATGTGGTTGAGGTCCAGGGCCATGAAACGCAGGTCAAAATCGGGCAGGTCAAAGTGCCACCTCCACTCATCGCCTGGCAGCTCGAAGAACTCGCGGTAGGCACGGGCCTCAATGTCATAAACGGCGTGTGCTGGCGGCTTGGGACCGCGACTGGTGATCTCCCGGTCGTGGTTGCCGAGGATGGGCAGAAAGGGTACGGAGCGGAACAGGGCGGGCTGCTGGTCGATCAAAGCGCTGAAGGCGCGGGTGCCTTCGCGGCCCTTTTCATGCAGGCTGGCCACGTTGTCGCCAGCGCTCAGAAGCAGATGCGGGTCATCTTTCAGCACCGCGCTGAAGTCTGTGACTTTGGAATACCCCCAGTCTGCCACGATGATCACGCGGAGGGTGTTCTTCGGGTAGTTTTTGAAGGTGGCCACTTCGGAGACATCGTCGCCGCTGCGCACGCGGTAATGGCAGACCCCGTCTTTGAAATCCAATGGGATCTCGACGTGGTGCAGCGTCACCTTCTCCTCGACGATCACCTTTTGGCCGAGCGCGGTGGTAGGGCCGAACTCGACCACGGAGTTTCCTGGGGTTTCCGTCTCCCAGTTGACGACGATTTGGTTAGGCTCGTTTGACCGGTGGCTGAGCCAGATGCTTTCAATGGACGCGGCACTGAGGGTGCAGGTGAAAAAGCCGAGGCAGGTGAGGCTGCGAAAAAGGGTCATGCAGGGGAAAGGATCTGGCGGATGCCTGCGCTCATGAGGTCGTCCATCGCGGGGGCGCAATTGGCAACGGTCACCTCATAACCCCCTTGGGGAAAAGCTTCCTTCACCGGAATGTACCAGGCTCCGCCATCCCCATAGGCGGCGGTGGCCACGAAGCGGCCGGGCTGCATCTGCTGGGCGCGGAGCTGATACTCCAGAAAGGACTCTGCCGGCAGGTGCAACATGGAGATTTCATTCACATGCAGAGCACTCAGGATGATAGGCGTGCCCTTGGCGATGCGCTCTATCCAGGCCAGCCGCATGGCGGGGCGCAGGCGGTTGGCTGGAACATTTTTCGGGTTGGCCAGGGCCGCCTGTTCCGTCTCCTGAGTGAAGACGGGATTCACGGCTGGAAGCAGATCATGGGTCTTCCAGGAGACCGTGGCCACAGGCTGCGGCTTGAGGTCTTTTTCAGACGCCACCATGCCCTCATAAATCCGCTGCGTGAGCTGCACGCGGGCTTCGGGGCTGCCGTCGTTGTATTTGCCTGCGGCGATGTTGCCGGAGGCCCCGGTGAAATAGATGTGGGTGCAGCCGAGTTCCTCTTTCTGCCGCTGCTTGCGGGCGAGCCCTACGAAGTCGCTGCTGACGTGGCCTTTGCCATAGTGGCTCATGGGATGCGTGGCGTAGTAGTGGCAGGCCAGCACTTTTTCCGTGCCGTCATAAAACGCCACGGTCTTCAGCATCGGGTCAATGAGGCCCTCTGTGAGCGCGATCAACTCGGCATCCTTGCAGGCGCTGCCGCGCATTTTCAGCACTTTGCCATCCGGCCCCAGGGCTACACGGCGGTTGCTGGCTACCTTTTCCACGCGGCCCTCGCCCTGGGCGACATGGGTGACTGAGCGCGCACGGGGCAGGGCGGCCTTCACGGCCTCGCTTGCGCGTTTCAGGCAGTCATTGAAAAACGGCATCTGCACCAGCGAGAGGCCGGCGTTTTGTTGCGCGGCCAGTTCTTCACCGCGCAGGCAGACAAAGGGTGCATCATGCTGATGCACGCACTGCACGGCCACCCGTTCCGGCGTGGTACCTGCGGCCTCAGCCAGGGCGGTTCTCCAGGCGAGGTGGGCCTCATTGAGAATCCCCGTCCAGTCCACGGCACAGATAACAATGGGCTTGCCAGAACCTAACAAAATGTATCCAATGGCTTCCAAGGCATCCTCACAGTCCACCACCGGGGTGATCCAGCCGCCACACAGCGGATGCCCCACCGGCGGAGTGACATCAAAGCGGAAAGGGGCAATGCGCAAACTTTCCGAGGAGGTGGCATTGGACTCGGGAAGAATGCCAGCGGCGAGGGCGGCCTGAAGAAGACGGCGGCGGGTCAAGGCAGGCATAACAAGGATTGCTTTTAAAGATCAGAGGCCAAACGCGGTGTCCATCTGCTGGGAGACTCCGGTGAGATAGACGAGGTCACCGCCGGCCACTTCAGCCGCCAGCCAGCCGTGGTAGTTGATCTCCAGCAGGGCCTTGCGCACGTCGGCATAGTCAATGTCGCCTTCGCCAATCGGGGTGAACTTGCCCTGCGCCCGAGAGAAGCCTTTGACATCCAGCTTGAGCACCCGCTTGCCGAGCTGGCGGATCCAGCCGCCCATGCTGCCGTATTTCCAGTGGTTGCCGATATCGAACTGCATGCCCACCCAGGGGGAGTTGAATTCGTCCACGTATTTCACGAACTTGTCGGCGTTCTGGTCCGCACCGCCGTCGTGGTTGTAGAGAAACTGGTTCCAAACGTTTTCAATGACGATGGAAACGCCCAGCTCGGCGGCCAGAGGCACGGCCTTGGCGATGTTTTCCACCGAGCGAGGCCAGATCTCGTTTTCAGGTCCGTCTTCGCCTTTGCCGACGACCAGCAGCACGCTGTGACCACCGACGGCGCGGGTATCCCTCAGCGCGGTTTTGAGGTCGGCTAGGGCCTGGGCCCGGGTGGCCGCATCGGCACTGGTGTGGCGGATTTTCCAGTGGCTGCCGCAGACGGTGCCATCCACGGTCAGGCCAGATTCGGCGATGGCCTTCTTCGTCTCTTCCACGTCCATGCCGGGGGCGTTCATTTCCACGCCCATGAACCCGGCCTGTTTGGCGGCCTTGAACTTGTCGGTCAGGCTGCCGTCCACCTTGATCATGCCGATCTTCAGCGTCTTATAAAGACGGCCCGCGAGGGCGTGAGGCACCCCGGGAGCGGCGGCGAGATTTTGCCAAGCAGGCAGGGCGGCCCCGGCGGTGAGTAGCGAGGCACGATGGAGAAACTGGCGGCGGTTGGTGATCATGATGGGCGAGTGGGTACAAACGCACCATCAGGCACGTCTTTAGCCAAACGCCCCTCAGGGACCGGCAATCCGGTGCCCTGGTGACGAAAAGACATCTTTTGATGAGATGCCGGTCAGGCATCCCGCAGCAGGATGGCATCCACATTGATGCCGTCATAGAGGGCATCGCTGAGGATCACCAGCGGGTCACCGGCCTTGATGTGGCCATGCTTGCGCAGCATCTCAATGGCGTCGCGGATGGCCTTTTCCGGGTTGCCCTCTTCAAAGGCCAGCACAAAGGGCTGCACGCCTCGAGCGGTGACCAGGGTGCGGCTGACGTGGAGATTGGGCGTGAAGGCAAAGATTGAGGCGAACTCCGGGCGCTGATGCGCCAGCAGGTGGGCCATGACCCCGCGCAGGGTGAAGACCAGCAGCTTGGAATTCGGGATGCTGTTGGCCAGCAGGATGGCGGCCTTGACGGTCTTGTGCTTGTTCGTCTTCAGCGGGGCGTCGCTGGCGAAACGGCCGGAGGGGTATTTTTGCTCAATGCGGCGGATGACGGTGTCCAGCACCTCCACGCACTTTTCCGGGTAACGGCCCACGCTGGTCTCACCGCTGAGCATCACGCAGTCCACCTGCTCAATGACGGCATTGAAGATGTCCGTTACCTCGGCGCGGGTCGGCACGGGGTTTTCGATCATGCTTTCCAGCATCTGGGTGGCCACGATGACCTTGCGTCCATGGTAGGAGCAGCGCTCCACGATGTGGCGCTGGATCAGCGGCAGATCCTCGATGGGGCATTCGCTGCCGAGGTCGCCACGGGCCACCATGATGCCGCCGCTGGCTTCCACGAGGGTATCAATGTTTTGCAGGGCCTGCTGGTTCTCGATCTTGGCGATCACGCGTGCCTTGCTGCCTTTTTGCTCCAGCAGCAGCTGCAGGTGCTGAATGTGGGCGGGCTCGCGGGCAAAGCTGAGGGCAAAGTAGTCCACACCCAGCTCACAGCCCAGGTCCAGGTCGGCGTAGTCCTTCTGGGTCAGCGGCGGCAGGCGCACGGGGACGCCAGGGAGATTGATGTGGCGGCGGGACTTCATTTCGCCCTGGGTCAGGAC
>DMMK01000329.1 GCA_003453085.1 Verrucomicrobiales bacterium | reverse complement strand
GCTCGCACAATGCCATCAGGCCGCCTGCGCTCCGCTCCGTCAGCCTGATGGCATTGTGCGAGCTCGCAGACAAACCAGGAGTCTCCTCTTACCGTCGTTCCCGAAGAAATCCCCCAACAAACCAACCCACTCGCCAGACTCAGACTCTCATAAAAACTGGCTCAAACTTCGGAAGCATTCCACAAAAGCCTAGGGCGTGTTTTAAAACTGTACAAGGTCTAAAAATGGCCTAACAAGAGGGATGCACCTGCACCCAAAATACCAAGCCGTCGTCCCCAAACTGGCCGAGGTTATAAAATCCATAGATTCCTAAATATCAGAAGGCTGAGGAGGCCGGACTTCGGCCAGGTCGGCCTCTCAGTGATTTGAAGCTTGTCATCGCAGGTGTTCTGCACGTGCTCAAGGAAGGCGGCTCCTGGCGTGCCTTGGACGTCCCTGGCATTGCCTGGGAAACCGTTTACGGCCACTTTCGCCGCTGGGCCAAGGCTGGGCTTTGGGATCAGGCCATGCAAGGGATCAAATGGCATGGCGGCAAAAACCTCAGCCTGATTGACTCCACCCACATCAAGGTCCACCGCGACGGGGCCAACCCCGCCGGAGGCCAGAAAAATCAGGCCATGCGCCGCACCAAGGGCGGACTCAACACGAAGCTGCACGCCGCGGTGGACGGGCGCTGCCAGCCACAAGCCTTGATTTTGACAGCAGGGACGGAAGCCGATGTCGTTCATGCGCCTGCTTTGCTTGAATCTGTGGAGGCCCGGCAGGTGCTCATGGACAAGGCCTATGACAGTGATGCGTTGCGCGAGCTCATTGCAAGCAAAGGCATGAAAGCCTGCATCCCGCCGCGCAGTAACCGGGTGGCTCCGGCGGCTTACGACAAGGAGCTTTACAAGAAAAGGCACCGGGTTGAGAACTTCTTTGAGAAGATCAAAAGGATGCGGCGCATCGCCACGCGCTACGACAAAACCGATGTCTCCTTCATGGCCTTTGTCCTCATTGGCATCTGCACTTTATCCCTCAGAAACCAGTTTTAAAACACGCCCTAGTGTTTTGTTTAGAGGCCGATTTAAATCTGCGGGTCAGACGAAACTCAGCAGGCTGAATCTGATGCGGCCACTCGGGCTAAAGCTGGACAGCCGCTCGAGCCGGAGCTTGCTCCACCTGCCCCTGCGGGCACTGCTGACCCCGCAGCGGCAGGGGCCACCCTTTGTCCCCCGGGATGGAGGCTGAGGATAAGTCAATCACGAGCTCTCAACGGGGGGATTGTGACTGGATTCCGGCGAGGGGGAATGGATGGAAAGAATTTTGATTCCAGTTCCTCCAAGGAATGAACCCGGTGCCCGTATGAGCACGCGCAGAACTATGGGAGAAAAAGTAGGAACGCCTGTGGTAACACTATCTCGGCTGCGGCAACGTAAAAAGCGATGCCAGATGTCTCGTCTATACGAGAGTTCACCGGAGCAGAGAGGGCTATCCCACCTGATTTAAGAAGGAGCGGCTGCGTGTGGAGCAATCTCGGTCATTCGGTGAAGAATGACGCTGTGGAATGGGTTCAGAGATGGGGAATTTTTCTGCAATGCGGCGGCCCTTACAGCGTGGGTAGGGCGGCTGCGGCTTTGGTCAGCGATTCTTCTCCGACGGAGGTGTACATTTCGGAGATCTGGGCCGATTCGTGGCCGATGAGCTTTTGCACCACGGCAGCAGGGATGCCTGCTTCTTTGAGCAGAGTGACCGCTGTATGGCGGAAACAGTGGAAGGTGAGCGCTTCATTGTCATGACGACCTCCACGACCTTCGCCGGTGGTGACACGATGGCTTTTTTTCTCCCGCAGGCCAGCGAGAGCCAGGAGATCGGCGAATTGGTTGGAGAGGTTGCCGCTTTTTCCCTGTCTCTCAACAATGTCCCAAGCACGAGGATGCAGCGGGGCAAGATCTGGCCGCACATCGGGTGATGGCAGAGTCATGATGTGTTCTCGCAGAGGGACCGCCATGGGAATGAGCAGAGAAGCCCCCGTCTTGCGAGTGATGAGGCGTATCTGGCCTTTCTCCAGATCCACATTGGCCCAAGTGAGCCGGGCGATGTCGCCGATGCGCTGGCCTGTGTAGAGGCCGAAGTGGATCATGGAGCGCCATTCATCATCGGCCTGGGCGAGCACGGCGCGGATTTCATCCAGGGTGAAAGGACGGCGGCGCTTTTTGTCGGCCTGCTTCTCGCGGATCGTTTCGACGAATTCGGAGGGATCGTCCACGATGTAGCCATCCCGCTTGGCAGCGCGGAAGAGCATCTTGACGACCTTGAGGTGATGGTTGGCCGCCTTGGCGGAGAGACGCTCCAGAAGGGCGTTTCTAAAGGTCACGATGTGCTCCTTGGCGATCATGGATAGCTCATCATCAGCCAGCGCGTCGAGGTGAGAGAGAAACTGACTGGTGCTGTTCTTGTAAAAGACTTGGGTGGCTTTGGCTGTGGTCTTTTTCTCCAGTATCCAGGTGGCCACGAAGGCGCGAACGGAAGAACTGGGCAGCACTTCACCTGTGATTTCTGCATGAAGTCGAGAGAGGACACGACGGGCCTGGGTGGCTGTGCGCCTGCCCCTGGCAGCGGCCTCGTATTCATCGGCCAGTTTCAGAGCAGCCTTTCGCTCGGTGGTCTTGGTGGAGGCATTGCGCCAGCGGCCATCC
>DMMK01000259.1 GCA_003453085.1 Verrucomicrobiales bacterium | reverse complement strand
CCCAAATGGGGAAAAATTCGCCTTTTTCCCCATTTAGCCCTCATTTCCACTCATTTTTGAATCTCAGGTCCGGTGGAAAGCTTGATTTGGGTCCAAAAAGCCCCTTGCAAAGCGGCGACGCCAGCCCATAATCCCCGCCCCTTGCGAGCTGCCTAGTCACATCGCCGTCGGTCTCCAGGTCCGTTTTCTCTTCTGAGAAGCCACGGACGCTCGCTCTGGAGGTAACCCGGTTTATCCAAATCCATCCATGTCCGTCCGCCTAGCCCGATTCGAAATGCCGAATCGCCTCGTTCGCAACGAGGCCACCGCCACCGATACCTACGCCCAGTTCAGCGCCGAGCCTTTTGACAAAGGTTACGGTCACACGATCGGGAACTCCCTTCGCCGTGTCCTGCTTTCTTCCCTGGAAGGTGCAGCCATCACGTCGGTGAAGATCCGCGGGGCGGAACATGAGTTCAGCACCCTGCCCGGCGTGCTGGAAGATGTGGTTCAGATCGTTCTGAACCTGAAGAAAGTCCGTTTCAAGCACCACAGCGAGAGCAAAGAAGCCCGCCTCCTCTCCATCACGGTGGACAAGGAAGGTGCTGTCACCGCCGGTGACATCAAGGAAGACAACCACTACGAAGTCATCAACAAGGACCTCGTCATCTGCAACCTGGACCGCAAAGCCAAGTTCGAGTGCGAATTCGAAGTCCGCGTGGGCCGTGGTTTCTCCACCTGGGAAGAAAACAAGCGTGCAGACACCCCGATCGGTGTGATCCCGATCGACTCCATTTACAGCCCGGTGACCCGCGTGAAATACGGCGTGGAAAACACCCGCGTCGGCCAGAACACCGACTATGACAAGCTGGTGCTGGACGTGTGGACCGACGGCCGTATCGCCCCGAGCGACGCCCTCCTCCAGGCTGCCTCCATCCTGCGTCACCACCTGGACGTGTTCGTCAACTACGACGACAAGGCCATCGAATTCGAAGCGGCTCCAGAAGCCCAGACCGAAGAAAACAGCGAGCTGCGCAAGCTCCTGAACATGAGCGTCAACGAAATCGAGCTGTCCGTCCGTGCGGCGAACTGCCTGAACAACGCCAACATCACCTCCGTGGGCCAGCTGGCCATGAAGACGGAGGCCGAAATGCTGCGCTACCGCAACTTCGGCAAGAAGTCCCTCACCGAAATCAAGGAGAAGCTGGCCGAACTGGGTCTGTCTCTCGGCATGAAGTTCGATTCATCGCTGCTTGAGCCTACCTCCGGCGGCAGCTCCTTGCTCGCCCGCAGCAGCATGATCGCTGATGACGATGATGAAGCCGATGCCGCTGGTTTCGCCAGCCTGATCGACAGCCACCTGCCAGACGGTGACGACGACGAATAATCCCTGACCTTAGACTAGAGAGAACGAAGACATGAAACACGGAAGAAAAGTCCCCAAACTCCAGCGCGACGCAGCCCACCGCAAAGCACTGCTGGCCAACCTCGTTTGCGCCCTTGTGGAGCACCGCCGCATCCGCACCACCCTGGCCAAGGCCAAGGCAGTGCGCCCGCTGGCTGAGAAAATGATCACCCTGGGCAAGCGTGGTGACCTTCATGCACGCCGCACCGCGATTTCCGAACTGCGCCAGACTGGCACGGTGAAGAAGCTGTTTGAAGACATCGCCCCTGCCTCCAAGGACCGTCAGGGCGGCTACACCCGCATCATCAAGCTCGGCCAGCGCCGCAGCGACTCCGCCCCGATGGCATTCATCGAGTGGGTTGACGCTTATGTGCCCCCAGCACCGAAGTCTGAAGAAGCCGCTGCCGAAGTGGTGACCGTCGAAGAGCCGGCCGCTGCTGAAGAAGCTGCTCCGAAGAAGAAGCGCGCCACCAAAAAGGCCGCCGAAGCTGCCGCTGAGTAATCAGCCTCTACGGATCTAAAGATCTACTTTGAGCGCGGATGCCGAAAGGTATCCGCGCTTTTTGTTAGGCGTGATCGTTCAATCCAGTGAGGTCTTGCCCCAGATTTCCTGGAGGAGTTGATGGATAGCGGGTTCGGCGGTTTTGAGTTCGCCGTGGACGAAGGGGTGGAAGTCATTGACGCCGAAGTAGGCTTCGGTCATCTCGGCAAAGAACTCCTTGGGGTTGGTTAGGGCGTAGTGGCGGATGCGGCGACCTGTGGTGTGGAGGGCACGGTCGCCATGGCCGGACTTTTGGTAGGCCTCCCAGCAGGCGGCGATGCGTGGTTCGTCAAAGCCCAGTACCTGGTCGTGATAGGCGTGAGCTAGCTCATGCAGCAGGCTCCAGGGCTGGATGTGCTGATGGCGGGCGGAGACAAACTGCGCGGCAACCGGGATGTGCACGGCTCTGGCTAGGGAAGCTGAATGGCCGTTGTCCGTCAGCCACTTGGCGGAAGGATGATACTGCATGGAGGTGAGGTCGCGGCTGTCGAGCTCCAGCCAGATGGGGACCTTCTGAAGGTGGGGCACTTTGTCTTTCGGTAGAACGGTGAGGATGTCTGCCAGTCGGGCCTGGAGAAGGGCAAGTGCGGTCTTCCCCAGCGCGGCGTGGTCTGGCTGCAGCAGGCGCTCATCCACATGGATGGTCCAGCCTTCCACCTGCTGGGCGGTATGAGTTGCGGCCTGGGCCAGGCCACCCGAGGTGATGAGTGAAACCAGGACGGTAAGGAGAGTGGTGACGGACATGCGAGGGGTATAACGTCGGGAGGCTGGCTGTTTGTCTCCAATAAGAAGCATCTGAGCATTGCATCCTGCGTCAGGGTGGCTGACGTTGGCTGACTCATGGTGCGTGCTCTGGGATCTCATACTCTCGCGTTGGTCCACGGTTTGGGAGACTTTACGTTGTTTACGTTAAGGTCGTTCCAGTCCGTGTTTGGCACGCGTCGGCTGTTTCGGCGAGTGGTGCGGGCGATGTTTGAGCAAGGGGTGCGCTGCCTGCCGGTGATCCTCATTGTGGGGCTGTTCACGGGATTGGTGCTGGGCCTGCAAGGGTACTATGTGCTGAACCGCTTTGGTTCCGAGAGCCTGCTGGGAGCCCTGGTATCGCTGAGCCTGGTGCGGGAGTTGGGGCCTGTGCTGGCCGCGCTGATGCTGGTGGGGCAGGCGGGTTCGGCGCTGGCGGCGGAGCTGGGCATCCAGCGCAATACTGAGCAGGTGGCCGCGCTGGACACGATCGGCGTGAACAGCCCGGGTTACCTCATCTCGCCCCGGTTACTGGCGGCCCTGGTGGTCTATCCCATGCAGACGGCGCTGTTTGTCGCCGTGGGTCTTTTCGGGGGTAGCCTTTCCGGCACTTGGTTGTTAGGCCTGGAGTCCGGGGTTTACTGGTCTTCGGTGGAGCGGGCGGTGCAGATGCAGGATGTGACGGAGTGCCTGATGAAGGCGGGCACCTTTGGCCTGCTGACCATCGCCCTCTGCGCCTACCATGGATTCAATGCGCATCGCTGCCGCTCGGCCACTGGCGCGCGTGCGGTGAGTGCCTCCACCACACGGGCGGTGGTGCAGTCCAGCATCACGGTGCTGGCGGCGGATTATGTGATCACCTCCTTCCTTGTCTGATGATGCCCGTTCCCACTCAAGAAATGCTGCTTCAGGTGCAGGGCGTGCATAAGCGCTTTGGCGACAACGTCGTCCTCGCTGGGGCAGACCTGGACGTGCCGCACGGCAGTCTGGTGACAGTGATGGGGCGCAGCGGCGCGGGCAAGTCGGTGTTCCTGAAATGCCTGGCCGATGTGATCCGCCCGGATGAAGGTCGCATCCTTTTTGATGGGAAGGAACTGGCTGCGGGCGTAGCGCGCGCGGACTTCCGCCGCCGTTGCAGCTTCCTGTTTCAGAGCAATGCGCTGTTTGATTCGCTGACGGCCCTGGAAAATGTGGCGCTGCCGCTGGAGCAGACGCTGGATATTTCGGAGAAGGAGATCCGCGAGCGGAGCCGGGAGGCGCTGCGCCAACTGGAGCTGGAAGCTCACCAGGACCGCTATCCCAGCCAGCTTTCCGGCGGCATGCAGAAGCGCCTGGCCCTCGCACGCGCCATCGTCACACGGCCGGAACTCGTCCTGTTTGACGAACCCACCGCCGGCCTTGACCCCCTGCGGCGCAATGCGGTCTTCGCCATGATCGCGAAATATCAGCGTCAGTTTGGCTTCACCGCACTCGTGGTCACGCATGACCTCACCGAGGCGCTGATCGCCAGCGATCGCGTGGCCCTCCTTGACAAAGGGCGCATGTGCTTTGAAGGCACCCCTGCTGAATTTTCGGCCTCCACCGTCGCCATGGTGGAAGATTTTCGCGACAGCGCGGAAGCACTTGGCCGTACACTTGCTGCTATACGTCGTGGCGAAGCCCTGCAATCTGAAGACTCATGAAACAATCCAAGCTGGAACTTTACGTTGGCCTCTTCGTCCTTCTGGGGATCGCCGCCATCGTCTATCTGACGGTGAAGCTCGGCTCAAAATCGCTGATCGGCGGAGACACCTATGTCATGGAGGCACGCTTCACCAATGCAGGGGGGGCTCAACGCCGGCAGCAGTGTGCTGG
>DMMK01000005.1 GCA_003453085.1 Verrucomicrobiales bacterium | reverse complement strand
CCATCGCCATGACCTGGGATGAACGCGGTCGCCTGTGGGTGATTGAGGGAAACAGTTACCCGAAACCACGCGAGCTAGGCGCAGGCCAGGACCGCATTTTGATCTTTGAAGACGCGGATGGAAACGGCAGCTTTGAAAAGCGCACCGTCTTCGCGGAAGGCATCAGCCTCGCCAGCGGCATCGAAATTGGTTTCGGCGGTGTTTGGGTGGGTGCGGCCCCTTATTTCATGTTCATCCCGGATGTGGATCGTGATGATAAACCGGATGCCACACATGCCGGCTATGAAGCCAGCCAGACGCCCAAAGTCCCCGGCCTGAAATTTACCGCTTATGCTTTGCTTGATGGCTGGGGCAGTCAGGATACGCATGAGACGCTGAACAGTTTCATCTGGGGGCCAGACGGTTGGCTGTATGGTTGCCATGGCGTCTTTACACACTCAAAGGTAGGCAAAGTGGGCACTCCCGATGAGCAGCGTGTGCCGCTGAATGCGGGCGTGTGGCGTTACCACCCGGTGCGGCATGAGTTCGAAGTGTTTGCGCATGGGACGAGCAATCCCTGGGGGCTGGACTATGACCAGAATGGCGAATTTTTTGTCACCGCCTGTGTTATTCCGCACCTGTATCACATCGTGCCCGGCGGTCGTTATCATCGGCAGGGCGGGCAGCATTTTAATCCCCACACGTATGACGATATCAAGACCATCGCCGATCATGCCCACTTTGCAGGCAGTGTGAAGGACAACGCCCACTGGGGGCCACGAAAGGACGGGGGCATCGTGGCAGACGATACGAATCAGGCTGGTGGCGGGCATGCCCACTGCGGCCTCGCCATTTACCAGAGCAGCCAGTTCCCCGCCATCTACCGGAACCAGCTCCTGTTTGGAAACCTGCATGGGCATCGTCTGGTCAACAATTACCTGGACCCCAAAGGCAGCACCTACATCGGTCGTCACGGCAGCGACTTCATGCGCTCTAACGACATGCATTTCATCCCCGTGACACAAAAGGTCGGCCCCGATGGCTCTCTGTATGTGAGTGACTGGAGCGACAAGCAGGTGTGCCACCGTGGCAGCAACGCCATCGAGATGTGGGATCGCAGCAACGGGCGGATTTATCGGGTGAGTTATGGGGAAAGTACTGCGGGCACTCCTGTCCGAACAAGTGATGCAGCCGAGGGGAGCGTGGGCACTCTTGCCCGCACCGAAAAAAATGGCGGCAAAGCCGCGAATATAAACGAAGCGGACAAGAGTGTCCGCGCTCCTCTCGATGCCGCAGCACGCGAGTTCCAGTTCCCCCAAGCACCGTTCGACCTTAGCAAAGAAAACGATGAGGCCTTGGTAAAGCTCGCCGTGCAGACGGAGAACGAGTGGTTTTCGCGGATGGCTAGACGAGTGTTGATGGAACGCAGTGAGAATGGCACCCTTGGTGAAATTGCACTAACTAATCTGGGGGATGATCAGACTGCATTGCGAGCCTTGTGGTTAAAACATCAGGTATTCAAACCAACCGCTGTCTTTTCAACCTCCCCCAATGACGGTTCAGAGCAGGTGAGAAAGTGGTCGGTTAGGCTGAGTTTTGAGGCTCTGCGTGACGATGGGCCTAATGTAGGTACTTTTGGAGAGTTGATCGAAATGCAGATCAAATTGGGAAGCCAAGATAATTCGACCGTGGTTCGTCGGGAGTTGGCTTCCGGGCTTCAGTCACTGGAAGTGCATCATCGCCGTCAGCTCGCCACCGCCCTCCTGGGGCACGCTGAGGACAAGGACGATCCCTACATCCCGCTGCTCATCTGGTATGGCATTGAACCCGTGGTTGGGGCAGATGCGAAGGTGGGGCTGGAACTGGCGAAGGCTTCCAAGATGCCGAAGGTGACGGAGTTCATCTATCGCCGTCTAGGAGCGGAAGAAACCGGACGCGCGGCTCTCCTGGGAATCGCCGCCGAGTCGGAAGATTCAGCTCAGCGGGAGGCTCTGCTACGCACCGTGGTCGAAGCAGCACGGGCAGGGAACAAGGTAGCACTGCCCCCGAGCTGGGCTTTGATTAAAAGTAAGTTAGGTGAGTCACCTCTCATTGCGGAGCTGGAAGCTTTCATGGGGGTGGAGGCAAGCGTGGCGCTGTATCGTCAGAAGCTCACTTCGCTGGCCTCGTTGACGGAACGGGAAGCAGCATTGCGCATTTTGATGCAGGTGCGGGATTCACAGACGGCAGCACTCCTGCATCAGGTGATCGAGAGTGGCGACAAGGCGATTCTACGTCAGGCCATTCAAGCGCTGGCCACGCTGCCGAACGAGGGCACTCCGGCCTTGCTGCTGGCGAAGTTTTCCAGCTTCGATGCCACGGCTCAAAACGATGCCATCAACACCCTCGCCACCACCCCCGCCGGGGCGCGGGGACTGCTGCTGGCGGTGAAGGATGGGAAGGTTTCGCGTTCCTTGCTTTCGCCTTTCCTGGCTCGGCAGATGGATACGTTGAAGGATGAGCAGGTGAAGGCACTGATCAAAGAAGTCTGGGGAGATCTGAATGCCCCGAAGGCGGATCTGGAACAGCGCAAGGTGAAGTTTCGCACCACGCTTTCGCCCGCAGCCCTGGCCAAGGCGGATGCCATCAAGGGCAAGATGATCTTCACGGCCACCTGCGGAACTTGCCATCGTTTGTTAGGTGAAGGGCAGGATGTTGGGCCGGATTTGACGGGCTCCAACCGTGCCGATTTGGACTACCTGCTGGACAACGTGCTGGACCCGAATGCGGTGATCGGCAAAGACTACCAGCTTAATGTCTTTGAGCTCAATGATGGCCGCATCGCCAGCGGTGTGATCAAGGAAGAAACGTCTGCCGCATATCGCGTCACGCTGCCGGGCGGCATCGAGCAGATCGTGAAAAAGGCGGAGGTGAAAAAGCGCACGCTTTCCCCCATGAGCACCATGCCGGAAGGACTCTTCGATGCTCTGCCTGCGGACATGCTGCTGGATCTGGTGAAGTATCTGCAAAGCGGGGCCAGCTCAGCGAGCAAAGGCGGCTCGGAGACGGCCTTGGTTACGGGTGCCATCGAGGGTGAGAACCTGAAAGCGGAAGCCACAGGCGGTAGCACACGTTCCCAGAATATGGGCGGGTTTAAAGGTGGCCAATGGAGCGGCGGCAAGCACCTCTGGTGGACCGGCGGCAAGGTGGGCAGTACTCTGAAGATCTCGTTTCAGGTGGCCGAAGCAGGCAAAAAGAAGGTCTACGCAGCCTTCACCAAAGCGCCAGATTACGGCATCGTCAGCTTTAAGGTGAACGGCAACTCCAGTGCCCTCGGTCCAGTGGATCTTTACGATCCAGGCGTCGTCAATAGCGCAGAGCAACTCATTGGCGAATTTGAATTCACACCCGGAGAGCAGACGCTGGAAGTGATGATCGACGGCAAGAATCAGGCGGCCAAAGCTGCGTTGATGTTTGCCCTGGATTATCTCCGGGTGGAGTGAGGGCTGTCCGCCTTGCTGAGGGGCCCAGAATTCTCCCTGAGGTTTTTGAATGAAGAGTGAACGCCGTTGTCCTCCCAAGGTTCAATGTCCACACTCTTCATGAAAGATCTTCAAAGCACTTCGGCGATGTGGCTCAAGGGAGTCCTGTTTCTGCTTATCGGCCTGATGTCAGGCGGGATTCTGCTGATCGAGCATGGTAGCTGGCGCATGGCCTTGCTGCTGGGGCTATGCGTGTGGGGATTTTGCCGGGCGTATTACTTCGCTTTTTATGTGATCGAGCGATGGGTGGACCCAGGGTATAAGT
This sequence comes from Verrucomicrobiales bacterium, assembly GCA_003453085.1. Classification (GTDB taxonomy): domain Bacteria; phylum Verrucomicrobiota; class Verrucomicrobiia; order Verrucomicrobiales; family Verrucomicrobiaceae; genus Prosthecobacter. The sequence goes on along the minus strand of DMMK01000005.1, from coordinate 1,830 downwards.
TCAGTGGGCTGGGGCACTTTTTGACCTACGTGTGGCAGCGTCGGCGAAAGTGAGACACGGAAGGCTTGAAGTTTTGGCGAGATCCTGCGTAGAAGTCTGTCATGTCCCGACTTTCCAGCCTTCTCAGCCTCGCCTTTCTCGCCGCGACCGCTTTTGCTCACGCGGCGGAGCCTGCCAAAGTCCGCCTCTGGCCTGAAGGTGCGCCAGGGGCCAAGGGGCAGGAGGACAAGGACCAGCCGTTTGTGTATGTCTGGCCTGCGGCGAAGGAAAAGACGAATGGCGCGGCCTTTGTGGTCTGCCCTGGGGGTGGCTACGGAGGCTTGGCGGCGGATCATGAGGGCAAGCAGGTGGCCAAGTGGTTCAATGGCATCGGCGTCTCGGCCTTTGTGTTGCACTATCGGTTAGGCAGTCAGGGTTACCATTACCCCACCCAGCTCATGGATGTGCAGCGCGCCATCCGCCATGTGCGGGCGAATGCAAAGGAGTACGGCATTGACCCAAACCGCATCGGCATCATCGGGTTTTCCGCAGGTGGGCATCTCAGCTCCATGGCCGCGACCCTCTTTGATGAAAAGCCTGAGGGCATGACAAACGATGCCGTGGACCAAGTGAGCGCCCGCCCTGATGTGGCCGCGCCCACGTATGCGGTGATCTCCATGATTGACGACTTTGCCCACTCCGGTTCCCGTAAAAATCTACTCGGTCCTAACAACACGGATGAAATGGCGCGAAAGGTGAGCACCAACCTGCAAGTGACACCGAAGACCCCGCCCACTTTCCTTTTCCAGACCGATGAAGACACGGTGGTGCCTGCTGAAAATGCCGTGAGCTTTTACCTCGCCTGCCGGAAAAACGGCGTGCCTGCGGAACTGCACAGCTACCGTCCCGGTCCGCATGGCGTGGGCCTTTTCCTGGGAGATCCCGTGCTGGGCACCTGGAGCGGTCACCTGCGTGATTGGCTGCGCAATCAGGGCTTCCTCAGCCCCAAACCCAAGGCCGCCGTGAGCGGCAAGCTGAAGGTGAACGGCACGCCCGTGAGCTGGGGCAGCATCGTTTTTACTTCGGACGATCCCTCTGCGCCTGTGGCCTGTGCGCGGGTGATGCATGGCAACTTCAAGCTGGATGAGAAAACTGGCCCGGTGGTGGGCAAGGTGAAGCTGCGAGTGAGCTACAGCGCTGCCGATGTGGCGGGGCTAGACACCCCCGATGGCACCGCAACGACTCAAGAGCAGAAGCCCGGTAGCGGTGAGTGGGTGTTGGAAATCCAGCCCGGTGAAAACAAGCTGGAGCTGAACGTGGAGCGGTAACCCTTGGGAAATAGTCGGTTGTGTGGCAGCGATCTAGGATCGTTCTGTCGGAGCTTTTGAACTGCACCTTCAAAAGACTGCGACAGCTCTGATAAGAGATTAAATTGCATTTTGCTTACGCATTATATCTCGGGTTTTTTTGCTAAGATTGTCACAAGTCTGGCCAAAAGGGGTTATCTTCAGTCGCATGACTCGATTATCTCCGATGAAAATGTTCAAGTTCGTTTTCCTGCTGCTTTTGGCCGCAGGCGCGCTACAGGCGCAGGTGCCTACCTTTGTGGTAAGCAACACCAATGACAGTGGCGCGGGATCCCTGCGTCAGGCGATTGATGACGCCAATATCGCTGGGGGCAACCCCACCATCACCTTTGATGCGGGGGCTTTCGCCACGCCTCAGGTCATCACTCTGGCCACCAGTCTGTCGGCGACCACTTCGATGACCGTTCAGGGGCCCGGTGCGGGCTTGGTGACGATTTCTGGCAACAACGCAGTCCGCGTCGTGACCGTGGGGTCGGGAGTCTGG
>DMMK01000092.1 GCA_003453085.1 Verrucomicrobiales bacterium | reverse complement strand
AAGGAAATCGATGGCTGAATTTGTGAGCATGCAGGACTCTCCCAGCCGCAGGTACGGGATGTACAATCCCAACTCCGCAGCCACACGCTGGCAGATTTACCTCTCGCTGCTGAGCGAGGTGATCCGCCAAGGCCCCGCGCAGGTGGGCATCCGCATCGCTCGGGAGGATGGCCTGCTGGATGAACCCGGACTGTTTTCCCAGATCTGTGGCAATCTCTTTGATCAGGGCATCGTCCAAGGCCCGACCGCAGACCTCATCGCCGTACTGGACGATTTTCGACTGCTGGCTCCGGCAAAAGATTTCAGACTCTGGTTCAGCCAAAAAGGGCAGAACTACACCGTCTTTCAGACCTTTCTCGGGCGAATGGACGACAACAGCCCCAACATCAAGAAAGCCAGGGATCTCCTCATCGAGGCCCTGCAAAAACGCCAGCCGCAGACCTTTGGCACGGATCTGATGGTGACCCTGCTTTCCAATCAATCCAGCACCATGGGCCCGCCCTTCAGTGAGTTCCTGAAACGGCGAGGCAAGGAACTGCCCAGCCTGTCCTCAACGGCCAAGCATGAGATGTCGGTCCTGATCAACCGAAACGGATACAACCTGATGCAGGCTCTGGACGCCGAGGCCCTGACGATGCTGGAACCTCTGACCCAGGCCCAGCGGCAGCGGTCTGCGCAGATGGCGGAGGTGATCCTTGCCGCAACCACCTGGGAACAGGCCAAACTGGAGGAATACAACACGGATGAAAGACTGGTTCAAATCATCCGCGATGTGGCTGCAACGGATCCAGACAAGGCCGCACGGGTGCTGAAACACTCCGTGGGCCTGCTAAAACAAACTCCCGCGCAGTTGCAGAGCAACTCGGCGAACGGCGGCCCCGTCTTTGATCTGCTGGTCCAGATGGGCCAGGTGCCAAAGCTGATGAACATCACGCTGGAGCTGGCGCATAAGGAGGGGCTCAGCTCCACCTGGACGAGCCGTTACACATACGGCATGGAAGAGGGCAACGCCCTCAACCAGCCGCAGCATGTGCTGGCCATGTTCCAGGACACGCCCTTTGTGGCGGAGGCAAAGGACTTCCGCGGCCTCATCATTCCAGGGCGTTCGGAGGGCTCCGCTCTGGTGCGCATGTGCGGCATCTTGCGCAGCAGCAGCTACCGGCCCTCGGCCGCCGCCCTGACGAAGGACCTGCAAGACCGCAATCCGAAAACCTTCGGCGTGCGACTGACTCTGGCCCTGCTGGACAACGCCCCCAAAGCCCTGGAAACATTCCTGATTTCCGAAACCGAAGCCCTGGGCCAACTCCCCGGGGCTGAAGCCAGCGGGCTGCTGGTGGCCCTGGGTGCGCGCGATAACATGTATCGTATGCCGCACCGGCTGACAGAGTCTTTGCAAACGGCGCTGGCACCGCTGTTCGAGGCCCAGGCGGAGGATGACAAGGCCGTGCTGGAAGCCTTCCTTGAAGCCCCCACGCTACAGGCCGGTGGCCGTGCTCACGGTGAAAGTGAAGAGCTTGCTGCGAAGCTCCGCCGTTACGTTCGCCGCCACCCCAAGGAGGCGCTGCCGATCTTCGAAAAACTGACGCTCCTGTTTGCGGCTGAGTCACGCAGCCAGAACAACCTCGCCCACACACCGCTGGCCTACTGGCTGCGCCAGTGCGCCCAGATCCCGGAGCTGTTCGGGACGGCCATGCAGCGGGCGGAGACCGAAGGTCTGATAGAGGAACGCGACTGGTTGAACAGCCTCTACGGCGGCCTGAATGAAGGCCAGCAGTTGCAGGATTCAGCCAGCCTGGTCGCCCTGTTGAAAGGCTCGCCATTCCTGGGCCAGTCGAAGGACTTCCGGGCCTACCCCATGACCGGCTCCAGCGAGGGTTCCGTCCTGGGCTATGTCCTGGCACAAGTGCAGAGGAAAAAGGAGCTGCGAGAGGCCGTGTTGAAAGGGCTACAGGACTTCCCGGACACCTTTGGCCATGCTCTCCTGCGCAGCCTTCTGCACGAACAGCCGCGCGTGGCCCTGCTGGAATTTTTGAAGGAACGCCAAGAGGACGTTGCAGGCATGACTCCCGAAACTCGTCAGGGCTTTGACCTGCTGATCGAAGCCGAGATTAGCCCTCTCATTGTCTATGACCAAGACATCCCAGTCCTAAAAGAACTGCTGAAAAAGCAGAAACAAAAGGCGGAAGACACTCGCAAGACCCTACTGACCCTCTCGCACGAGCAGGCAGTTCAGGACAGAAGTAGCAACAATCTGCTGGCCACGGATCTGGCCCTGGTGGCCCAGCATGATCCCAAAGGTGCCCAGGAGGTGTTCAAACATTTGGTTAGCGTCATTGCCAGGGCGGAACCGGATTTGATGCACAGGAAGAATGCCCGCTACTCCAAAATGGGCGCATTCCTCCAGAGTCTCAAACTGGACCCGGGACTATGGCCGATGATGTCCAAAGAGGCCCGGTCGCGGAGCTTCCTCAACCAGCCCGAGTGGAGCCAGTGGGCCTACTGCGGCACTTACATGGATAAGCACGAAACGGATACCGCCAGCCTCAAGGATGCCTTCGCCCGCTCCGGTCTATTGAATGAAGCGAGTTCGTTTGATCCTCTGCCCGGGCTGGGCGGGCCTACCTACTCCAGCCTTCTGCACTACTTGTCCATGAGGCTCTACCAGTTCAAAACAAGAGCTGAATTAGAGAGCTTCCTGAAATCGGAAAAGCAGCGAACCTTTGGCGTGGATTTGCTCAGCACGCTGGTGGCCCTGAACCGCGACCAGGCCCTCAACGACTTTGCCACCCGGCGTGGTGCGGAACTGGCCCAGATGCCGGAAGAAACGCAGTCCCTGATCCTGGCTGCCGTGGAAAACCACTGGACATCGCTAAAATATCCCGAAGAACTGCCCGGTGAATTGCAGAAGGTGCTGCAGCGCATCCAGGAGAGCCGACGGAAAGAAGAGGATGTTTTCATGGAGTCCCTGCTGAAGGCCACTTCCCTGCAAGATTTGAAGCTGCCAGATTCCAACCTCACTGTCCCCAGCAAGAAGCTGATCCTAAAGCTGGCGAAAGAGAAGAACCTGACCCAGGCAGTCCGGGTGTTTGAAAAGACCTGCGAGATCATGGAGGCACGGCAGGCAGGCGGCATGTCCGATAGATACCAGCAGCGGCCCAGCCCATTCGCACGGCCATGGATGTCCAGATCCTCGTTTTTGTTAGACTGCATCAACGCAAGAGATTCGTCAGTCATTGCCTTTGGCCTCAAAGTTCTCAACACAGACCGGACTGGGCAGCTCGATGGCGATGCATGGATCTATGACTACGGTTGGGGCCAGCAGATGCTACAGTCCTGGCATGAACTCGGCGGCAGGGCAGCCCCGGTCAGCAGCTTGCAGGCCCTGATGGAAGAACTGAATGAGCAGCTAAAAGGCGAGTCCCTGGCCCTGATGGCAGTGGTCTTTCACAACTGGATGCCACGCCTGGGAAGGCCTGACATCCAGGCTTTTTTGCAATGGACGGAAAAGCTGCCCAAAGACCATGCCTGCCATGCCTTGGCAAAGGAACTGCAAACGGCCGCCCGGCTGTATCTGGAAGCATTCCCGGAGGGAGTGGGTCCCTCCGGAACCTGTGCCATTCGCGGCCATGCTTCTCATGCCCCGCTCTGGCAACACTACGTGGCAACCCTGACAAATGAGAAGCTGAATCCCCGACTGCGCCTGGCCCTGGGTAACCATCTTTGCTACAAGTATCCGTGGGCCGTCCCGGCAGATATTGTGATGCCCTTGACAAGGCTGGCAGCAGTGGAGAATCGCGACCAAAACATCGTCAAAAGCTTCCTCATGGCCAATGTGTTGCGCTGCTTCAACCAACTGCCGATGACCCCGGAATGGCGGTCCACGGCTGAAATCCTGTGGGAAGGCTGGATGAAAAGACAAGGCAAACGTCAGGTGTCTCTGGACGACAACGAGACATCCAACCCTGTCCTGGGCCACACCTTTGCCCTGCTGCAACTGGCAGGCAGGTTGAAGAAGGATGAGTGGATTGACACCCTGCTGAACCTGCAAGCCCCCGGCCTGCAGCAGTATCGCTCCATCGTGGCCATTCTGGTGGATGCGGGCCACCCGGAAAAGGCCGCTTCATTGCTGAAGGCCAATCATGCCCGCATGTATGCCTGGCAGTCGGGCATTTACACCTGGCACCCGGACATGCGCAAAAACATGCCGGCCTTTCAAAAGGCCTGCGCGGACCCCGGGCTGGCGCTGCTGGGGGAGATGATCGTCCTGCAGGCCAGCGATCCTCACCCCGCCTTGCTGCGTGCCTTTAAGAACAAAGAAACGCTGTCCCAGCGCATCGCTACGCTGGCACCAAAGGTCCTGAAAACGACTTTCTCCGATGAGTCCACGCGGATGCATGCCGTCAGCATCGTGGCGAACTATGCGCCTCTGGCCGCACTGGACCTGCTGGGAGACTATTGCGACCAAGAGGCCGAGAAGATATCCATCGACAACCTCATCTCGATGCAGGATTCAGGCGAGCGGGCGATGAAGGAATACATCCTCTCGG
>DMMK01000208.1 GCA_003453085.1 Verrucomicrobiales bacterium | reverse complement strand
GGACAGGCTATGACGAAGGCATCCGGCGTGCAGTCGGCACTGTGCCAGACGCCCCGCCCGACAGCTTTTTCCGCTACAGCGACATCAACTTCATTTTGTTAGGCGAAGTCGTCCGGCGTGTCAGTGGCGAGTCCCTGGATGCCTTCACTCAAAGGCAGCGTTTTTCGCCGCTGAAAATGACCGCCACCCGCTACCTGCCACCTGCGGATTGGCAGTCCAAGACAGCTCCGACGGAAAAGGATGAAAACGACGTGATGCTGCGCGGTGTCGTTCACGACCCCACCGCCCGCCGCATGGGCGGCATCGCGGGCCATGCGGGCCTGTTTTCCAATGCAGGCGACCTCGCCCGTTTTGCCAGGATGATTCTGAATGGCGGCGAACTCGAAGGCACCCGTGTCTTGAAAACGGAGACCCTGCAACAGATGCAGCGGGTGCAAACGGCGGCCACCATCTATGAACGGCGTGGCCTAGGCTGGGATCTAGAATCCGCCTTCAGCAGACCACGAGGAGATCTGTTTCCCATCGGTTCCTTTGGCCACACCGGATTCACCGGCACCAGCCTATGGCTGGACCCGTATTCGAAGACCTTTGTCATCTTTCTGAGTTCACGCCTGCATCCCCAGGCCGGGAACGGGGTACGCGACCTCTATGAAGAAATCGGCAGTGCCGCCGCCCGCTGTGTACCTGAATTCGACTTTAAAAACGCGGCTGTCTCCCTGCCCAAGCGCGGTGAAAAAGAGGTGCCCACGGTTCTCAATGGCATTGATGTTTTGCAGCGTGACAGCTTCGCCCCTCTCCAGGGGCTACGGGTTGGGCTCATCACCAACCAGACCGGCGTCAATGCCGAGCGCACCCCGACGATTGATCTCCTGGCCCAAGCCCCAAAAGTGAAGCTGCGTGCCCTATTCAGTCCGGAGCATGGCATCCGGGGGGCGCTGGATCAGGAAAAGATCAACGACTCGGTGGACCGCAAAACGGGTCGCCCCATCCACAGCCTTTATGGTGAAAGACGTGCACCAACACCGGAACAGATGGCAGAGCTGGATGCCCTCGTCTTTGACATCCAGGACATCGGCTGTCGTTTCTACACCTATATTTCCACCCTGCGGCTGTGCCTCGAGGCAGCCGCCCAGGCTAACAAAAAGTTCTTCATTCTTGATCGGGTAAATCCTGTTGGCGGCATCGCCGTGGAAGGCCCATCCATCGTGGACAAGGAGACCTTCACCGCCACCCACGCCATTCCGCTGCGGCACGGCATGACCGTGGGGGAGCTGGCCCTCATGCTGAATGGAGAGCGCAAAATCCAGGCCGATTTGCAGGTGATCCGTGTCGAAGGCTGGCGGCGCGAACTGCTGTTTGACCAGACCGGCCTCCCCTGGGTGAATCCTTCCCCCAACATGCGTAGCCTGGACGCGGCCCTTCTTTATCCCGGCATCGGCTTGCTGGAGTTTTCCATCAGCGTTGGCCGCGGCACCGACAGTCCCTTTGAGATCCTTGGCGCACCTTATGCAGATGATCGGCAGCTCGCTTATGATCTCAACAAACTAGGCCTGCCAGGGCTGCGTTTTATGCCCGTGCGGTTCACCCCCACGGCCAGCGTTTTCAAGGACCAGCCCTGTGGGGGTGTGCGCCTCCAGATCACCGACCGCACAGCCCTCCGTCCCGTGCAGGCGGGGATCGCCATCGTGGCCGTCTTCCAGCGCCTTTATCCCAAGCAGTTCAACCTGGAGAAAGTGAACACTCTGCTCAATCACGCTAGCTTGCTCAAGGCCGCCAAAGACGGCAAAAGCGGGATCGAGATCAGCCGCCGATGGGCCGAGGAAACAGCCGCCTTTGAGGCAAGGCGGGCTTCCTTTCTTCTCTACTAGCACTCAGCGCTGGGCGAAGAAAATGCGGGCACTTTCAGCCACGCCATAAGCACTTTCCTGCTGACTGAGTTCATCCGTCTGGATACGCAGGTCTGCGAGCTGTTTGTAAATGGGCTTCCGCTCACCCAAAAGGCGCTCCAGCTTCACCAACGGTGGCTCTTCGCCTCGCAGCAGGGGCCGGTCATTGTTACCCGCAGTGCGGCGGGCCAGTAGCCTCACGTCCGCCTCCAGCCAGGTGATGAAACCGAGATGTTTCAGCAAGGGCAAATTACGCGGCTGGGTGATGATGCCCCCACCGGTCGCGATGACGCAGTGGCGACGACCTAACAAACTGCGCAACACAGCCGATTCGCGTTGGCGAAAACCGGGCTCCCCTTCCTTGGCAAAGATCTCCGGAATGCTGCAGCCCGCCTGGTCAATGATGAGGTGGTCCGTATCCACAAACTGGAAGCCGAGCATCTGCGCCACCATGCGACCCACGGTGGATTTGCCGCTGCCCATGAGGCCGACCAACAGGATGTTTTCCGCCCTCGGCAGGCACCCATCGCCGCCTTCAGCCACCAATTGAAGGATGGAAGAGACAAGCTCGGGATCATCTCGCAAAGCGGTGAAATAGTCCGCATACTGCGGGGCCCAGCCTGTGGCGCGCAGCCGTGCATTGGAGACATGCTTGTGCGTCCAGCCGCGTTTACGACTGGGATCGGGTGCTTTTTCCGCAGGCACCTGAAGATTAAAAAGAGGGGCCAGTTTTTCCAGGCACTCGCGCTGGGTCAGGCGTGCATCATCCACGACGTTGTAGATGCCAGAGAGCTTTTGAGTAACGATGTGTACCAGCGCCGCAGCCGCATCATCCGCGTGGATCTGATTGAGCAGCCGCCCGTCGGGTGCCCCTTCATTCACCTCGATGCCGCTTTTCCCTTCGAGGAGGTTTTTCAGCACGAATGATCGGCCGGGACCATAGATGCCTGCCAGCCGGGCCACAGCCCCGCCATTCTCCAAAGCCAGTCTTTCTGCCGCTAGCAGCAGGCGGCCAGTTTCCTTGCCTGGATCTGCGGGGCTGGTTTCATCCACCTCGCTGCCGTCCGTCTGCGGATACACGCTGGTGCTGCCTGTGTAGAGCGGAAAGGCACCTGGGAAAGTGGCCAGCAGATGCCCCATGCCATCCACATAAACCGCCTGGTACATTTCAGGCCCGCCTTTGCTGGAGCTAGCGCAGTGGATGAAAGCTTCGGGCACCCAGGCAGGGGCCGCGCCTTCCGCAATTCCTTCACACTGCGTTCGTAGCGAGGCCACTGAAGCGGCATCACTGACATCGCAGGCCATCACCCGCCAGGGCTTGTGGATCAGCCGCTCCGCCGAGGTGGAAGAATGCGTCACCCCTACCACCTCATGCCCGGCAGCATGGAGGAGATCCGCCGTGCGTGCGCCGACGAAGCCGCAACCGACGATGAGGACTCTCATGAGGGGCGGCGCTGAGATTGATAATAGGAAACGAGGCCCTGCACGACTCCGCGCACATAGTCCTCGATGGCGCTGGGCTGCAACCTGCCCCCGATCAAGGTCCGACCCACAAAATGGCCGACCAGCAAGCGGCGGTAGGTTTCTTCGTGATTCATGACAAAGGGCTCCAGGTAAACGACAGGGCAGTGATACAGACGGTTGGCCAGCAGGTTCCGTGCATAAACATACGGGTTCGCACCGGCCTTGCGAGCATTTGGCGTGGTGTAGATGTAGGCAGGCAGGCGCGTGACGCGGGCCATCCCTTCTGCAACGGCGGTGGCGAGGGGAATTTCTTCCTCATGAACCCGGCTGAACAGCCTCGAGAACATCTCATAGCGCACGTCCTGTTGCTCTAGCTCCACCGGAGCATAGCAGCCATTCACCAGCACATGCAGATGATTCTGCGGGGAGAACTGCGGGGCATCCGCCGAGCCCCAGGACTCCGCATTGAAATGCAGGCATAGCACGATGTCAGGCTTGATGTGGCGATTGACCTTGTCCGCCCGGGCGTGGATCTCGCTGACGCGATAAAACAGCTTTTCCGTCTGCCACTGGACGGTGATGATTTTGGCATCGCCATTAAGCCCCGCATAACTGGCGACGGGAGTGAAGACCCCATACTGCTTGAGCGTTTCGCGGGCCAGCCGCTCAAAATCGCCCGGGCGCAGCTCGGTCACCGGTTCTTGTTTGTCACGCACGAGAGTAACGACGGCTCCCAGGGCCTTGAGCCGCTCGCTCAAAACCTGCGCCGTCAGCAGGGACATGTCCCCTTCCCGGATGCTTTCTCCGGGACTGAAGCTCAAAAAACGCTCTTCCATCTGCGCCCACTGGCCACCGATGTGACCGGGATCCAGCGCGATGTGCAAATCGCTCAACGGTGGGCGCCCCTGAAGTGGCGGCAGATCCGCCGCACGTCGCCAGGACACGGCAGGTTTTGGAGATGCCGCTGAGGCTGCCCCCTTGAAGGCCAGCTTCAGTTCGGGTTCGAGGGCATCCCCTGTCGGAATCACTAGGCCATCCGCCGCAACCTGGAAAGGCGGCGGCAGCCCGGTCTCCGGCGAGTAAATTTCACGCCACGCCTTCTCAAACTCCTCTTTGGTCAGCGTGCCCGCAAAGGCTGAGAGGGACGACCAGTCCGGCACCTTCCCCAACGGACTGACTTTGGCTAAGCGATCCAGATCCGGCGCGGCCGTAGGCAACACGGTCTCCTGCGCAGGCAGCGCGATGGCACAGCCCCAAAGGCAGCCCAGCGCAAAACGGCCGATTTTGAAAAGGAACAACATGATTGCATCCTAGACTTGATGCAGCCCGGCATCATCTACTAAGTGCGGGCATGTCCGATGACGCCGCAGAATCCCCGCCCGAACTCTTCCGCATTCTCTTTCTGGGAGACATCGTCGGCGAACCTGGCCGCAAGGCGGTGATCACCCTACTGCCCCTGCTTCGTGAGGAGCTGAAGGTGGACTTTGCCATTGTGAACGGAGAAAACTCCGCCGCCGGCCGGGGCATCACCCCGAAGATCGCCATCAGCCTCATGCGGGCCAAGGCGGACGTCATCACCACCGGTGACCATATTTGGGACCAGAAAGAGATCATCCCCTTTCTCTACGATGAACCGCGCCTGCTGCGCCCCATCAACTACCCCGCCGGGGCTCCAGGCAATGGCTCGCTGATCCTCCAGACCAAACGCTGCAAGGTGGGCATCATCAATCTCCAGGGCCGCACCTTCATGCGCGATGCCCTGGAAAATCCCTTCCCCACTGTGACCAAGGCCGTGGAGGAGATGCGCAAAGAAACGCCCGTGATCTTTGTGGATTTCCACGCCGAAGCCACCAGTGAAAAAGTGGCCATGGGCTGGCATCTGGACGGCCTCGTCAGCGCCGTGGTTGGCACCCATACACACGTGCCGACAGCGGATGAGCGGGTGCTGCCGAAAGGCACCGCCTTCCAGAGCGACGCTGGCATGTGCGGCCCGGTGGATTCCATCATCGGCAGCCAGATCGAGCCTGTGCTGGAAAAATTCCACACCCAGCTCCCCACCAAGTTCGGCGTGGGCCGCGGACCTGTTCGGGTGAATGGAGCCCTGATCACGCTAGACCCTACCACCGGCAAGGCCGTCTCCATCGAACGCATCGCCCGCGTCTGGCACGAATAAGCACCGCCATTCAAACCCGTCCACGTTTGCTGAACAGGCCGTAGCGCGGGCTGAAGATGTAGGCCAGCAGGAAGAGCCCGCCCAGCACCACGATGATGCTGGCGCTGACCGACCAGCCCAGTGGGTAGCTGAGAAAGAATGCCGCCACCGAACCGAAAGCGCCAATCAATCCGCCACCCCAGAACAGTGCGCGCGCATTGTTCGTCAGCAGATAAACCGTGGCCGCCGGGGCCACCATGAGTCCCACGCTGAGGATGCAGCCCACCGCCTGGAGCGAGGAGATAAGCACCAGGATGGTGATGCCAAAGGTGGCGTAATTCAGGAAGCGCACGGGCACCCCCAGGCTGGCGGCGATGTTCGGCTCAAAGAGATAGATCAGCAACGGGCGCTGCAAGGCCGTGAGCGTCAGCACTGCGATGGCACTGATGCCGAAGGCGATCCACATGTCACTGTCCGCCATGCCGACGATGCTGCCGAAGAGCCACTCGTCCAGCTTCTGCCTAACATTGAGTTGCGTCAAAATGAGATACCCGCCGGCAAAGGCCGTGGTGTAGAGAATGCCCATGGAGGTATCCTGGTCCAGCCGCGAAGTCCGCGAGAGGAAGATGGACCCCAGTCCCACCAGCAGGGCGGCAAAAAGCGCCCCGGCCAAGGCACTCCATTGGGACAGTCCTACCATGAGCACGGACAGGGCGATGCCCGGCAGCAGCGCATGGGATAGCGTACCCACCTTCAGCGCGGACTTTCGCAGCACGACAAAGGCGCTAACAAAGCCGTTGGCGAAACCGATCATCAAACAAGCCAGCAAGGCCCGCTTAGCGATGGGTTCCGCCAGGAAATCAGCAAGAGATGGAAGATCAGCAGGCATGGGGAAAATCAGCGGTCGTAGGCTTCAGCAATGCGCGCGGGGGTGAAAGCCGTGGCCACTTCACCAAAGGCGACTTGGGTGCGTTTGATCAGCAGCACATCGTCAAAATTTCCCTCCACCGTCTGCAAATCATGATGGCTGGCGATCAGCAGGCGACCCTCAGCCGTCAGCTCGCGGAACAGGCGCGCCAGATTCTCCTGCGCGGGGCGATCCAGCCCTGTGAAGGGCTCGTCCAAAAGCAGCACATGCGCCTCCTGCGCCAGAGCGCGGGCGATAAACGTGCGCTGCTGCTGGCCGCCGGAAAGGGCGCTGATCTGGCGGTCCTGAAGATCCAGCAGATTCATCGTGGTGAGCGCCCGCTGGACGATCTCGGCATCGTGCTTGGAGTATTGCCGCCACCAGCCGAGGTTTGGGTAACGCCCCATCTCCACCAACCCGCGCACGGTGATGGGAAAGTTCCAGTCCACATCTCCCCGTTGCGGCAGGTAGGCGATCTCATAGCTGCTGCGTGTCAGCGGCTTGCCACGCCAGAGGATGCTGCCGCTGTCCGTGCGTAACAGACCCGCCAGAGCCTTCAGCAAGGTGCTTTTGCCAGCGCCGTTCGGGCCGATCAAGGCGATGCTGCGCCCGCATTCGGTGCTGAAGCTGATGCCGTCCAAAGCCAGCACTTCCTGGTAACTCACGCGCAGGTTTTGCACCTCCAGCCGATGGTGGTGCGAGTGCGTGCAGCCACCGCCGCCCCAGCAGACGTGCTCCTTACCCGGAGGGTGATCGTGTGAGGAATGCTTTACCATGTGAATGTCAAAACTTCGTCCAGGGTGCTGCCGGAGGACCAGCGAGTTTCGCGGCGGGTGTCGAAGCCGTCCGGCTCCAGTTCCACCGTCAGCGCGGTAGCCGGGGTGCCTTCGGGCCAGGTAACGCTAAGCATCAGCTCGTTGCCTTCGTGGGACACTTCCAGCTCCGTATTGAATTCCACAGGAGAGACCGTCAGGTCCGCCTTCGTGGCCAGTTCCACGTCTCCTTCCTTCAGGCTGACCTTCAGCGGGCGATGGGCAAACCGCAGACGAATCAGCGTCTGCACTTCCACATGCTTATGCTCTCCCTCCGGGTGGTCGGAACCGCCTTTGACCACCTGGGCCGAGCCATCGGCTGGCGCAGCCTTTGCCGTAGCCGCTTCCGGAGCGAGATCATACCCCGTGGTCATGTGCGCCAACGGGAAGGCCAGCAGGGCGAAAACAAGCCCAAGAATGAAAAGCTGAACTGGAGGGAAACCGCGCATTATTTGCAATAAGTCGGTCCGTCAGGGCTTCTCGTCAACTGCCGGGTAGTGGCCCATCACACCCCCAAGGA
>DMMK01000556.1 GCA_003453085.1 Verrucomicrobiales bacterium | reverse complement strand
CCCCGTGCTGCCCGCTCGGCGTCCCAAACACCGTCAAATGCGTGTTCACCCCCAGCCCCGGATTTCCCACCAAGTCCGTCAGCTCGCCATTGTTCACCGCATTGCGCGCGATGCCGCCGATCCATCGGTTGTAGGGGAAGAAACCAAAGGCCACATCCATGTTCACCTCCGCTCCTGCTGGGGCGCTGAAAAGTGCGACCGTGTAGTCCGCCAGTCCGTCATTCGGCCCAAAGGCCGCCGTCGCGTAAAAGCGCCCGATGCTGTCTCCCTGCGCCGTGTTGTCGCGGGAAAGTTGGGCCACGCAGGGGATCATCACGCCCACGCTGGGATCCACCCCGCTACCAAAGTTCACCTCATAGTCCCCACGGTTGCCGCCCTCGAGGGTAAAGTAAGGGGAGCTGCCCGTAGTTTTGGTTAGGCTGACAGAGGTCGCCGCATTGCCCGCATCATTTTGGATCACCGTGATCCCGCCAAACTCCGTGGTTTGGGCGCGCAGATTCACGGTAAAAAAGAGGAAGGTGGCAGCCAGCAGGCAGGACAGACGAATCATACAATCGGGGGGAGGGGATCAACGGAAGTAAAACAGGTTAGGGCGAGGCAACGGGACGCTTGGCCTCGGCTGGCGGGGCATTCACCACGGCAGGCACGGGTGGCTCACCCAGCGCCGTATGCGCTTCTTCCAAAAGTCGATTCAGGTGGGGTTGGCCCCGTTCCAGATTCGGCAGTGCCAGCAGGTGGTCTCGCAGCTCCCGCCAGATCGTTTGCGCCTCGTCCCGGCGGCCCGCCTGGGCTAGCAACTTGGCCTTCTGCGCCAGCCAGGCTTGCGGTTGCGGACTCGTCTGCTTCAGCGCCTCCAGGTGACCCATCGCCACCTCGGTTTGCCCCTCCGCCACGGCCATTTCTAGCGCACGCTCCAGCAGCTCTGGGTGCGGCCCCAACCGCGCGAGGCCCTCATTCAATACCTTCGCCGCTTCGGACTGGTCTCCCTTTGAGACCCAAACCACCGCTGTCTCCAAAAACACTTCCATCTCAGGTTCGCGGGCACTTTTCAGCACCGCCTGAAAGTCCCGCATCGCCTCGTCTGGCCGCTTCAGTTTCAGTCTCACCCGCGCACGTTCCGTCAGCGCCTTGGCATGATGAGGATGCGCCGTGAGAAACTCACCCAGCACTGCTTCCGCCGCCTGCCACTGCCCTCCTTTTGCAAGGGCCAGTCCCTGCACCAGCGCCACCGGATGTTTGCCCGGAGCCAGCCTTTCTGCCCGCTCCAGCGCCACCAGGGCCGAGCTCCACTCCCCATGCTCCTCACAGGCCACCGCCAGCCGAAAATGCAGCTCCGCATTCTCCGGCTCCTTCTTCAGCGCTGACTCAATTTCAGCCACCACTTCATGGTAATCCCCATGCGCACAGGCCCACGATGCCCAGCCGCAGACGAGGCTGAACATCAGGCCGCGAAGGCTGATCGCAAAAAACCGGGGCAGAGACGCCATCACCCGCCTCAAACTCCAGATCGGCCAATTCCCAAGTGAAGGTTTCGACACAAGCCTCCACCGCTTACCCGCCCCTCTCACCGTCCCTCCTGAAATCAAGCCTTCAGCAACTCCTCACGACGACGAAACCCCGCCTGTGTGACAGTAATATCACGCGTCAAAATCGGCAGTGGGAGATCCAGGATTGGCGGCAAGTATCCATTCATGAAGTTCCGCATTTGCCGTAGCTAAAGAAGATTCCCAGTTGGAAATCCCTCTCCGCGCCCGTACAAATCCTCCGATGCCGTTTCGTTTTCTCCTCCCCCTGGTTGTTCTGTTCAACTCCCTCTCTTTGGCCGCCGAGACGGCCCCGACCTCCAAGCCACTTTCCCCCGCAATGGACCAGGCGTGGGACATGGCCTGGAGCCGCTTTTACCTCGACAAAGTACAGACCTTTGCCGACTACCTCAGCAGCTACGAAAAGGGCAAAGAGCAGGCCCACCTGCCCACGGCGGATGAGGTGAAACGCCAGTACCCCAACCCCTGCGGTTACGGCACCGGTATGGAGGATGGCGCGATTCTGGGCGGGGCCATGCTCAGTGTCCTGTGCGACCGTTTTGCCGTGACCGGTGACGAGCAACTGCGCGACCGCGCGGCCAGCGCCTTTGCAGGCTTGCACCGCTGCGTCACCGTGCATGGCGTGCGCGGTTTCGTGGCCCGCAATGTCTGTCCCCAGGATGGCACGGGTGTTTATATCAATTCCTCACGGGATCAGGTCACTCACTTCGTCCACGGCCTGTGGCAGTATTATCACAGCCCGCTCTCCACCGACCTCACCCGCCAGCAAACCCGCACCATCCTGGCCGATGTGGCCGAGCGGATGATCGAATTCGTCACGCCTGAAAACGACTATGACTTCTGCCGTGCCGATGGCAAACGCTGCCCCCTGGGCATCTGCCGCATGTGGAACGTCCAGGCCCACGAGGCCGCCCGCCTGCCCATGATCTATGCCGCCGCCTGGGACGTGACCCGCGATGAACGCTACCGCAAAATGTGGCGGCAGTATGTGGTCGAGGCCACCGAGCAATCCGCCTCGCCCGATCCTCACAAACCCGCCTACGCCTTTCTGCAAATGCAGTGCTCGCTGGAGCTGCTGCATCATTTGGAGCCCGAGGCCGCTCTCAAAGCAACCCTCCATGAGCGCATCGCCCACGTCAGCGAGCTAGCCCTCAAGCGCTTCACCTGGGTCGCTGGAAAGATCGCCACCAAAAGCCCCGAAGAGATGCGCATGCTGGGCCCGGACTGGCGCAAGGTCGCCGTCTGGAAGGACCAAAAGGGCTACCAGGTCCCCCAGTGGGGCCCTTATCGCGAGATCTGGCACCTCACCCGCGAAGCCGGCGAATCCGCCCTCGTCCTGCTCATGAGCAAGCCTGAAACCCTTTCCGCCGAGCAAAAAGCCGGCCTGCAAAAAATGATCTTGGAAACCGACTACCTGCACAACTCCAGTTGCGGCATCCTCTACCACCTCGCCACCTACTGGAAAGCCCGCCGCCTCGCCCTGCTGGGCGAATGATCACTCGTTTGGTAAAACTTCCGCTGTCATCGAAGTGGATGTTTTTCTGTAGAGAACGTGGTGACGCAAAGGATGACCTTCCTCCAGCGAAGGGTGCATGAAGTCATCGCTTGGATCGTGTGAAAAACCCAGTCGTTCCATCAGTTTTCGGGACCTTAAATTGCTCGCTGCCGTGAAGGAGACGAGCTGATCCAGGCGCAGAATTGAAAAGGCATGATCTGCCGCCTGCCGGGCCGCTGCAAAGGCGATGCCCCGTCCCCAATACTCTTGGCGCAAACGCCAGCCGATTTCTACGCAGGGCGTAAAGTGCGCCGAAAATTTGGGTTCCGCCAAACCTGCGAAACCTGCGAATTTCCCATCGGCTTGGATGGCCCACAAGCCCCATCCCCGCTGCTCAATGCCCTGGCGAAATCGCATCAACGATTGCCGCGATTCCTCAGCCGTCAGCGTGCGTGGAAAAAACCGCATCACTTCTCTGTCCGCATTCATCGAAGCAAACGATTCCAAATCAGAATCCTCCCACTGACGGAGTATGATGGCGGGCTGCATGAGTTTGTTTAGCTAGGCTGAGAAACAAAAATCATCCACGGTATCTTGGACGCAGCCCTTCCATATCTCTTGATACGGACAAACCAAGTTGCAAGCCTTTGGGGTTGAGGCTCGACTTAAACAGTGGCGGTGAGAGAGGGATTCGAACCCTCGGTAGCGGTAAGGCTACGTATCTTTAGCAAAGATATGCTTTCGACCACTCAGCCATCTCACCAAAACTGTCTTCCCGCAGTGCGGGCAGGTGAGACTATTAGCGCGACACTGGGGCTGCCGTCAATTCAAAAGATGCACTCATGAAACAGAATCTCCACTTCCCCCTTCGCACGTCCTGCGTACGCTAGCTTGTCTATGAACGGGAACCCCTCCGACCGCCCAGGCACCCTGGAAAAAGCTCTCAAGATCAATCTCGCCCACAAGGTCTATGGCACCTTTGCCGAAATCGGCGCCGGGCAGGAGATCGCCAACTGGTTCTTTCGCGCAGGCGGGGCCTCCGGCACGGTGGCCAAGACCATGTCCGCCTATGACATGACCTTCAGCGATGAGATCTACGGCAAAAGCGCCCGCTACGTCTCCCGCCAGCGCATGGTGGCCATGCTGGATCACGAGTATGAGATCGTGCATGAGCGCCTCGCCGAAAAGCGCGGGCAGGGGACCACCTTCTTTGCTCTGGCGAATACCGTCCGCGCCAAAGGCTTTCGTGATACCAAGGAGGAGTGCCACGGCTGGATGGGCCTGCGTTTTCAAACGGACCCCATGGGCCCCTGCAACGACATCCAGCTCCACGTCCGCCTCACGGATGCCACCAATGCCCGCCAGGCCGAGGCCCTGGGCATCCTCGGAGTCAATCTCCTCTACGCCGCCTACCACCTGCGTGACCACCTGCCCACCTTCCTCCACAGCCTCATGGATGAGCTGTCGCGCTGGCGCGTGGAGATTGACATGGTGGACTTCAGCGGCCCCGCCTTTGAAGCCCCCGTTTATCAGGACCGCCTCGTCGCGCTGGAGCTCGTCCGCAGCGACCTCGCCGATGCCGCCCTCTTCGGGGCCAATGGCGAAATCAGCCAGGCCTCCGATGTCCTCTACAAACGCCCCGTCCTGCTGAACCGTGGCAGCTTTGATCCCATCACCCGTGTGAACCTGGACATGCTGCATCAGGGGGAGCAGGCCTTCGTTCAGGACTTTGGCCCCCTGGCTGACAACCACATCGAGATCCTCGAGATCACCATGCACAACCTCCTCTGCATGGAGGACTGCGCCGTCGAGTATGACAACTTCCTGGCCCGTGCCGACATTCTGCAATCCCTGGGCAAAAACGTCCTCATTTCCAAATATGCCGAGTTCCACCGCCTCAGCGGCTTCCTCGCCCGGCACACCCGCGATCCCATCGGCATCATCCTCGGCCTGCCCCTTTTTGAGGAGCTCTTCAATGAACGCTGGTACACCGATCTGGAAGGCGGTCTCATGGAAGCCTTTGGCCGTCTCTTCCGCAATCAGGTGCGCCTTTACGTCTATCCCGCAGGCGATCCCATGACCGGCAAAATCCGCGATGCCTGGAATGCCCGCGTCACCCGCGAGCAGCAGCACCTGCTGAACTACCTCCTCGATACCGGCTCCGTCCACCCCATCAAAAACGGCCTCGACGATAGCATCTTCCAGACCAGTGCCGACGTCCGCCAGATGATCCTCCAGCGCGACGACCGCTGGCGCACCCTCGTCCCGCCCATCGTCCTCGAGCGTGGCCCCTGGACCCGCATGTGAGGGCGCCATCACACTGACGTAACCATCTTTTAAGTTAGGCGAAGGACTTGCTTGAAAAATCCAGTCCAGTAGGTCAAGGCAGTCAAAGTGGGGTCAAAAAAGATCCCGCTCGCGTCGCCGCTGCGCTGTAGATTGGATGGGTTTGGCTAGAACTCATCGTTCGCTCTTATGACAGCCACCGACAAACGAAGTCCATCCCGCCAAACACACCCAGCCTAC
>DMMK01000654.1 GCA_003453085.1 Verrucomicrobiales bacterium | reverse complement strand
CGGTTGGAGATCCTGATGCTGGCGCAGATGCGCAAGATTCATTTCAGCACCCACACGGGCATCATGCGCATCAAAGCCCTGCCAGCCCATGGAGTTTAACTTTGATTTCCGCCGCCTGCTGCTCTTCGCCATTCTTCTGGGAGGGTTCGCCTTGCTGGGTGGCTTTTCCAAGCCTGAGCTCCCGCCGGAGTCCCTGCATCAGGCAGCCAGCGTGTATAAAGCCTGGTTCTTCTGCATGGCTATTTTCACCCTGGGCGCAGGAAGCTTTTCATTGGTGGACCATTGGGCTGGCACCATAGAACCCATCAATCTCAGGCCTGTTTACCTGCTCCTTGGCAGCCTGTTAATGTTCGCAGGCGGGCTCTGGCTTCGGTCTTTGAAACAAAGCGTGGAGTCGCCCCAGAAAGTGGCCACCCAAAGCTTCATGCACGTACCAACCACGCGAGTCACGCCGTTTCAGCGAGCTTAATTTACAGCTCTGTATTTCTCCTTAAAACCGCAAGACTCCACCTTCTTCCACGTTCGTTTGCCCACCATGATCCGTCCTCTTTTCACCAGCTTGCTGGCCCTCACCATGATAGCCTCCCTTTCCGCTGCGGAACAGACCCCGCAGACCTTTGCAGGCGAGGTCTCCCTCAAGGTCCGTTATTCCTACCTCCTCACCCTGCCGGAGGGTTATGAAGCCGATCCTGCCAAAAAATGGCCTCTTCTGGTTTTCCTGCATGGTGCGGGGGAGCGTGGCACCGATCTGGAACTGCTCAAAAAACACGGCCCACCGAAGCTCATTGCCGCAGGTAAAAAGTTCGAGGCCATCGTGGTCTGCCCCCAGGTGCCGACAGGCAACATCTGGAATGAGCACGGGGTGAAAGCCCTCACGGATGAGATCATCCGCACGCACCGCGTGGACACTTCCCGTCTTTACCTCACCGGCATCAGCATGGGTGGATTTGGCACCTGGGATACAGCGCTGGCCTACCCGGATACGTATGCTGCCATCGCCCCCATTTGCGGTGGTGCCGGAGTCGGTTTCGTGATGGCCGAGCGGATCAAAGACCTGCCTTGCTGGATCTTCCACGGCGACAAGGACGGCGCCGTCTCGGTGGATTTCTCCACCAGGATGCACGGTGCCCTGCAAAAGGCGGGTAGCTCGGCAAAGCTGACGATCTATCCGGGTGTCGGTCATGACTCCTGGACACAAACCTACGACAACGAGGAGTTTTGGACCTGGCTCTTCGCGCAGAAGAAATCCTGAGCATTCCACTACCGCACGATCACCCGCGAATCTGGCCGGACCAGCGTGGGCAGGCGGATGGCGTCCCAGTTCGCCAATCTCACACAGCCTGCGCTCTGGCTGCGCCCAATGGTGCGCGGATTTGCCGTGCCATGCAGGCCGATGCCTGACTTACTGAGTCCGCACCAAAAGATGCCCACAGGGCTGTTCGGACCAGGGGGAAGCTGATAGGCTTCCTTGCCTCTCACTCCAGCTTCCAGGAACTGCTTGTCATAACGAAAGCTGGGGGTGGTCATCATGGTCTTCACACTCCAGGTGCCCACGGGAATGAACTCCGGTTTGCCTGGAGTGATAGGAAAGGCGGCCAACAGTTTTTCATCGCTGGTATAAACCGCTGCCATGCGTTCGGTCGTGTCCACCACAATGGTGTGGCTGCTCAATGCAGGGTCTTTGCCAAAGCTCTGCACGGGTTTCACTTCCTCGATGCGAAAGGAGCGCACATTCGGCACCACCACCACGTCTCCCGGTGTCAGCTTGGCCATGTCCAGCTCCGGATTGCACTTGGCCAAGAAGCTTTCGTCCGTGTGAAAGCGTTCAGCCACGAGCTCGACATAGCTGCGGTAGGCCATGTAAGGATGCTTCACCTGTTCCTCAGGCTTTTCCGGTAGCTTCGGATTCACAAACCTTTCCAGGTCGCTGCGGATCTTGAAGGCCGCAAAAATCACCGGCACCTCCTTGGTGGCCGCTTTCAGGGCAGGCTCCCAGTCATAGAGATCTTGGTGGCCGTTGGCGAAATTGTAATTCACCACCGCCTTATAAGTGAACTCCCCCACCGCCCCGTCCAGTTTCCCGGGGCCAAAGAGATGTTTGTCCAAAAAGATCTGCAACTGCAGAATCGTGTTACGGTCTTTCGGCACTGGCCCCCCATCCTGGGCTGCGGCTTTCAGGACAAAGAACGGCAGCCCGGCCACGGCCAGCCAAGCACAAACAAGTCGGGAAAAATTTCGCATTCCTTAACCAATAATCGATTTTTCATCGAAGGCCAGTCCGGGATGTTCCAGGAATCTTTAGCCTGATTAAAAAGCCGTTTGGATTCGACCAGTGGCCATGTAGTGAAGGGCAGCCCGTCCTGTTCATGTTTCCCCTCTTCGATTCCATTCTCGCTTTCCTGCCTTCGTCAGCCGACCTCGCGTCCGCAGTACCAGCCATTTTGATGCTGATCGTCATCGAGGGACTTCTGAGCGTGGACAACGCCTTGGCCATTGCTGCCATGGCCAACCACCTTCCCGAGAAACAAAAGTATCTGGCCCTGAAACTGGGCATCATTGGAGCCTATCTTTTTCGCGGCATCTGCATGTTTTTCGCTGCGTGGATCATCGAAAACCCATGGCTCAAGATCTGTGGAGCGGCCTATCTCGTCTATCTGATGAGCGAGCACTTTACCGGTGCTGGCGATGAAGACAACGACGGCAACAAAGACAGTCCCAACCAGCGCGGTCTCTGGGCCACCGTCATTGGCATTGAGCTGATGGATCTTAGCCTGAGCGTGGACAATGTGGTGGCAGCAGTGGCCATTGATCCCCGTCTCTGGGTCGTCTGCACTGGCGTTTTCATTGGCATCCTGGCCTTGCGTTTTGTAGCCGGGGCCTGCATCAAGCTGCTGGAGAAATTCCCCATCCTGGCTGACACAGCATTTGTCCTCATCGGCTACGTAGGTGGCATCCTCGTCTTTGAATTGCTCAGCGATCCCACCACCAGCTTCCAGGTTTTTGAGGGGCCTGTCCATGTGGGGCCTGCCCGCAAATTTGTCGGCATTGTCCTCATCCTCGGCATCTCCATCCTGTATGCCAAGGTGCCTGCCGTGCAGGTGGCACTGAAACCTCTGTTCAAAGCTCTCCACGTGCCGATGAAGATCATCGCCATGACCGTGGGGCTCGTTCTGAAGGTCATCTTTCTGCCCTTCACCTTGATCATGGGCCTGTTCAAATCCAAAGCCGTCGCTGAACCGACTCCGCCTCCGGCGATGTGAGGTGGATGCTGACACTCTGGGTCGGGGACACGTCCACCTATAAAAAATGGGCAGTCCGATGAAGGACTGCCCAGATTAAGGGTCTTCTCCCGTCATTCAACGGGCTGTTAATTCGTTGGCAACTCGGCTTAGGCCGCATCCAGGCCGAAGGCGGTGTGCACGGCGCGAGAGGCGTTTTCAATATCGGCTTCCTGGACGATGACGGCGGTCTTGATCTCGCTGGTGGAGATCATGAGGATGTTCACGCTGACGTCGGCCAGGGCTTTGAACATCTTGGCGGCGACACCGCTGTGGCTGCGCATGCCGATGCCGACCACGCTGAGTTTGGCCACGCCAGACTCGGTACGCAGGGTCACTTTGTCACCGAGGGTGGAAAGGATGTCACGCAGGGCTTTTTCGGCCTTCGGCAGATCTGCGGCGCTGAGGGTGAAGGAGATGTCCGTTTCGCCATCGAACGAGACGTTCTGCACGATCATGTCAATCATGATGTTGGCACCGGCGATGGCACCAAAGATGACGGACGAGATGCCCGGGCGATCTGGCACGTCGTCAATGGTGATCTTGGCCTGATTGCGCTCAAGGCTGACGCCGCGCACGACGACGGATTCCATACCGGGGGTTTCTTCTTTCACGAGGGATCCTGGGTTGTTGTTGAGGCTGCTGCGCACTTCAAAACGCACGCCAAATTTTTTCGCAAACTCGACGCTCCGGCTCTGCATCACTTTGCTGCCGCTGCTGGCCATTTCCAGCATCTCGTCATAACTGATTTCTTCGATCTTGGTCGCGCATTTCACCACGCGAGGGTCGCAGGTGTACACACCGTCCACATCGGTGTAAATCTGGCAGAGGTCGGCCTTGATGGCGGCGGCCATGGCGATGGCGGTGAGGTCACTGCCGCCACGGCCCAGCGTGGTGATCTCGCCACTGGCGGTTTCACCCTGGAAGCCGGCCAGCATGACGATGTTGCCTTCATCCAGCATCTTATGCACGGCATCGGGCGTGATGTTGACGATGCGGGCCTTGGTATGCATGCGGTCCGTGGAGATGCCTGCCTGCGCTCCAGTGAGGGAGACGGCTTTGCCTCCGAGGGCATTGATGGCCATGGCGGTGAGGGCGATGGTGGTCTGCTCTCCGGTGGAAAGGAGGACGTCCATCTCGCGCTCGCTGGGGTCCTGCTCTGGGGACACTTCTTTGGCCAGGCGGATGAGGTTATCCGTCACGCCCGACATGGCGGAGACGACGGCGACGACCTGGTGGCCAGCGCGCTGAGTTTCCAGAATGCGGCGTGCGCAGTTCCGGATGCGTTCTGGATTGCCGACGGAGGTACCGCCGTATTTCTGGACAATGAGGGCCATGGCTGAGAAAGGGCGGCGAAAGTGGCACGCCCTGCGGGGGGTGCAAACGGGAAATCACGTTTGCTGGGGCCATTGCGGACCGGGAAGCTGTGGAATGGCTGCAATTTTCCTTCCCAAAGCGCGATCTTCTCTCTCATCCTGCTCCTCTCCACCATGAAAGCCCGGCTCCTGCTCCCCTGCCTCCTGTTCCTCACGGCCTCTGCTTCCTGCATGGATAATGCACGACCGATGCGGGATCTGAATGGCTACTTTCCCTTTACCCCGGTGGCGGATGCGGCGGCGTGGCAGGTGCGGCGGGCGGAGATCGAAAAACGTGTGCTGCTGGCCAATGGCCTGTGGCCGATGCCGGAAAAGACCCCGCTGAAGGCCACCATCCATGGCCGGGTGGAGCGGGAGGACTACACGATTGACCGCGTGTTTTTTGAAAGCCTGCCCGGCCACTACGTGACTGGCAGCCTGTATCTGCCGAAAAAGCGCAGCGGCAAGATCCCCGGCATCCTGTGCCCCCACGGGCACTGGCCGAATGGCCGTTTCATGGATGAAGGTGCGGGCAGTGCGGCAGTCAAAAAGCAGATCGAAACAGGGGCGGAGGAGCGTGAATCTGCCGCCCGTTCCCCACTGCAGGCTCGCTGTGTGCACCTGGCCCGCATGGGCTGCGCAGCCTTTCATTATGATACACTGGGCAATGCCGACTCCATCCAGTTTCCCCTCCACCGCCACGGGGCGGGCCAGGCAGGCTTCCTCAGCCCGCAGGCAGATCTGCGCCTGCAGACCTACCTGGGCCTGCACACCTGGAATAGCGTGCGTGCGCTGGATTTCCTGCTGAGTCTGGAGGGCATAGACCCAGACCGCATCGGCTGCACGGGGGCCAGCGGGGGCGGCACCCAGACGATGATGATCACGGGCATTGACCCACGGATCAAAGCGGCCTTCCCCTGCGTCATGGTCTCCACCGCCATGCAGGGCGGCTGCACCTGTGAAAACGGCCACTACCTGCGCATCGGCCAGGGGAATGTGGACATCGCCGCGCTCACCGCACCGCGCCCACTTGGCATCACCGCTGCGGATGATTGGACAAAGGAAGTCGCCACCAAGGGCCTGCCAGATCTGAAGGATCTTTATGCCAAACTCGGCGTGCCAGACAAGGTCACCGCCCACATCGCCACCCAGTTTCCGCACAACTACAATCTGCCCTCCCGGCTAGCGATGTATGAGTTCTTCAACCAGCATTTCCAGTTGGGCCAAAAAAGCCCCATTCAGGAGCGCGACTTCATCTTTTCCACCAAGGCAGATATGACCGTCTGGACTGCCGAGCACCCTGCCCCCACGGGCGATGCGGTGGGAGAGGCCCATGAAAAAGCTGTCTGCGACTGGATGACGGCGCAGGATGAAAAGAACATCACCGCCCTCATCCAGAAGGACGATACCACCGCGTTGCACAAAATCGTGGGCGAAGCCTGGAAGACCATCGTGGGCCGCCCCCAGCCCACCCCACAGGAAGTTGCCTATGAAATGGTGAAAAAAGAAGAAAAGGCCGATCACTTCATCGTCCACGGTCGCATCCAA
This sequence comes from Verrucomicrobiales bacterium, assembly GCA_003453085.1. GTDB lineage: Bacteria > Verrucomicrobiota > Verrucomicrobiia > Verrucomicrobiales > Verrucomicrobiaceae > Prosthecobacter. The sequence goes on along the minus strand of DMMK01000654.1, from coordinate 1,039 downwards.
AACACCCGCGACGAGGAAACCCTGCACTCCGTCTTCCTCTACCCGAAAAACTGGCAGGGCGAGGCCACCCTGTGGCTGAGCCTGAAGGGTAGCGACTCCGTCCTCACCGCCGCAGGCCCCACCCCTGTCGCCCAGAAGCTGCTGGATCAAGGCATCGCCATCGCCTGCCCCGACCTCTACTTGCGCGGCATGACGGAACAGCTCAAGGCTGGAGACAACCTGAAGGCCAAAGCCAATGACTTCCGTGAATTCAGCGGTTACACCTTTGGTTATAACCCCACCCTCCTGGCCCGCCGTGTGCACGATGCCATGACGATGGTCACCATGATGCAGAGCCAGGAAAAGTATCCCGTGAAGCAGCTCAAAATCCACGGCCTGGAAGGCGCGGGCCCCATCGCTCTGGTCACCGGCACCGTTCTCGCTCTGGATGGCGTTACCGCCGACCTGGAAGGCTTCCGGTTTGCCGATTTAAAGTCCCCCTGGGATGTGAATTTCGTCCCCGGTGCCGTCAAATACGGCGATGTGGACGCCTTGCTGAAGCTGACGAAGGAGTGAAACAGGGAGGCGCATTCCCCGACCTTTAGAGGGGCTAAAGGATAGATCGTTACATTGACTTTACCGATGGCCCTAGGCATTATCCGCCTAGCGTTCATGGCAAAAAATATCCTACCCCCCTGCCTACTCAGCCTCTGCTGGCTAGTCCTCACCACCCTGGCCCCCGCCGCTCCTGGGGATGTGGATGTGACTTTTAAAGGCAAGGCTTATAGTGCTGCTCTCTCTAGCCAATCAGTGAGAGCCGCCGCTGTGCAACCCGATGGGAAGATCGTGATTGGCGGGGATTTTTTTGATGTGAATGAAGACATCCGACCATTTATCGCCAGGCTCAACCCTGACGGCAGTCGTGACACAGCTTTCGAAACACGGATACACATCGAACCCCATGCCATTGCGGTTCTGAATGATGGCAAACTTTTTGTCGCTGGTAGATTCGGGAACACCCATCTACCGAGCTCTAAAAATGCCCTGTATCGGCTACGCC
>DMMK01000657.1 GCA_003453085.1 Verrucomicrobiales bacterium | reverse complement strand
GCGGCCAGATCAATGGGCTGCTTTTGGTTAGGCTTGGCCTTGCAGGCGGTGACGACCTGGGAGGTGAACTGGCGGGCGCGTTTGAGTCCGCTGAAAATGAGCTGAAGCTCCTCCTGAAGGGCAGGCTGCCCCTGTACCTGCTGGAGCAGATCAGACAGGCGCATGGTCACGGGGCCTAACAAATTATTCACATCGTGGGCGATGCCCTGGGCCAGAGCCGCCAGGTTGTCCTGTTTGAGCTGGTCGGACTGGGTGTCCAAATCTTCGCCGCGCAGGGGCACGGTTTTTTGCGGGGCGGGAGTTGCAACCGCCTTCAGGGGAGTGATGACCAGGGTGAAGTTGAGGAGCTTGCGCAGGCTGTTGAAAACAGCACGGACACGCCAGTTGCAACGCTGCGGAGGGTGGCCGTAAAAATTTTGCACGAGGGCATCGCACTCATGGGCACCGCCGTTTTCCACAGCCCGGTTCAGGCTGTCCAAGAGGGTTGCGGCATCCAGATCACCAGCTGCCAGATCTCCAATGCCCATGCCACGCAGGCCTTTTTCAGGCTCCACGCCCACCAGCACGGCAGCGGCGGCATTGCTGAAGAGCACTTTGGGACCTGAGTTTTGCGTCTTTTCAGCCTCGAGGATCAGCACCGCCTCCGGCACTTGATCCACCGCGACTCGGAGGAAATAGTTGGCCGTTTTCATCTGGTGCAGGCTTGCTTCCAGTTCGGCCAGTGTGTCAGGACGCAGTGTATCGGGAGAAAGTGTCATGGCAGCCACAGATAATTATGGCCCCATTTAGCTATCTTAAATTATTAAGTAAACTTTAATTTTCGGGAAACCGATCTTTTGTGCATCTCATTTTTGAAACTCTCAAAAATTCGGAACCCCACCTCCCTGGGAATTTAAGACAGGGAGGCTTCGGATGCGGATGGCTCACAGATTGGCCTGCAGCCAAGCCGTGCTTCGCTGAAGCTCGCCTTTTTGATAAGCGATCTCGGCGTCCTTTTTACCCGGACCATCAGGGGCTTTGAAGCTAGGAATGGCCTTGCCCTTTTTCGACATTTCCACCCAGGCTTTAAAGGCGGTGGTGTCGCGGTAGCCAGGATACGGTTTCCAAAACTCTTCATTCTTGTAGTTCATCGGGCGGGCAAAGCCTGAAATGGTCTCCACTTGGAGAGGGACGCCAGGGGCCAGCTCGGCAAATCGTTTGGCGTAGGCTTTGAAATCCACTAGGCCTTCACCCACGGCTGTCCATTGTACCACGGCCCCTTCTTCAGTATCCCACACCATGCTGTCGCGCACGCTGGAGCAGACGGTGAGAGCCCCCAGAGCTTCGAGATGCGCCATGGGTTCTTCCATGGCCCAGACGGCATTGCCGGGGTCAATGTTTGCCCCGACATAGCCCTTGCCTGCTGCCTCAATGAGGGTCTTTAGCTCATGGGATTGCATGTCGCCGGCGTGGTTTTCGATGGCGATTTTGATACCCTCAGCTTCCGCGCGTGATTGGTTGGCCTGGATGACCTTGAGGGTTTCTTCAATGTGCTTCTGGATGCCGCCATCCGTCGCACGGTCTTTGTTATTGCCCAGGTAACAGCGGGCCACGGGAGAGCCGAGGGCCTTGGCCACGCGGATGGTCAGCGCCAAATGTTCCTCCGGTGTGCCATAAGTGTCCTTCCAGGTATTTGAGGTGGGGCAGACGGAACCGGTGCCCACATACAGTTTCAGCCCCGCCTTGTCGGCCTGCTCTTTTAGACCCTTAAGATAGGCCTCTTCGAAGTTTTCAAAGATATGCAGTTCCGAGATGAAGCAGGTGTCCAGCTTCAGGCTGGCCGCGTGGTCAATGTACTGGCCCGCCTTCCAGCCCGTGGCGCGCACGGAAAAGTGATCCATCCCGATCAAAGGGCGCGAGTCCGAAGCCTTCAGCTTGGAGGCAGTGAGGGCGGCAGTGATGAAAGCGGACTGGTGAAGAAAGGCGCGGCGGTTCATGCAAACGGGAGTGAAGAGAGTCTGACATCAACGGTCAAGCCCACACTTCCCTGTCAGACAGACTGAGTGAAAGCCGCCTTGTCTGCCGGGACTGGGCGCGTTATGAAACAGGCCACCCATGTCCGCCTTTAGCCCTGAATCCGATCACCACTGGATGAGCCTTGCTCTGGAGCAGGCGCGCCAGGGCAGCGGCTTCACCAGCCCAAATCCAGCCGTGGGGGCGGTGATCGTGGCGGAGGGTGAACTGATTGGTCAAGGGTTCCATCGTCAAGCAGGCCAGCCCCATGCTGAGATCGAGGCGCTGAAGGATGCCCACAGTCGTGCGCCGGAGCGCATCGCCGGGGCGACGATTTACGTCACGCTGGAACCCTGTAGCACCCAGGGTCGCACGGGCCCCTGCACCTCCGCGATTCAGGCCGCAGGCATCACCCGCGTGGTGTGGGGCGCGCAGGACCCGAATCCCAGCCACGTCGGCCGTGCGCAGCAGCTTTTAGAAAGTGCAGAGATCGCCGTGACCACAGGCGTCCTGGAAAGCGAGTGCCAGGAAATCCTGCGTCCCTTTTCCAAATGGATCACCACGGGGCTTCCGTATGTC
>DMMK01000639.1 GCA_003453085.1 Verrucomicrobiales bacterium | reverse complement strand
CGCCAGCAGCCGGGCACGCTGGCGGTCGCCGCACAGCCGCTTTGGCAGGGCCTCGGGCCGCAACACACTGAGGGGGTGGGGATCAAAGCTCATCACGATCGCCTGCCCTCGGTGCTGGGCGGCATGTTCCTGCGCTGCGCGGATGACTTCCTGGTGGCCGAGATGCACCCCATCAAAGACCCCGATGGCCAGGGCCACGGGACCGGGTACCTGGGAAAGCTCTTGGATGGAACGCAGTTTCAGCATGGTGGGGATGTGGCGCAATGTACGTCTTTTCGCAAAGAATGGATGCCTTTAAAAGCGACCTATATTTGCGCCCTGTTGTTGAACAGTTCAGCAGCAACCCCCGTCAAAAACAGCAAGAAGGAGGTAAACCATATGAACCCCAACTTGAATCCATCTCCCCCCGGATGGATGCGGAATGCGGAAGATCCCGGCATGGCTGGTGGCTCCACCACCCTGCCCCGGCTGGATCAGCCCCGCATCGGTCTCGCTCTCTCCGGCGGCGGTGCCCGTGGTCTCGCCCATGTGGGTGTGCTGCAGGTGCTGGAGGAAAACCACATTCCCATCGCCGCCGTCGCTGGCACCAGCATGGGTGCCTACGTTGGTGCCCTGCACGCGGCAGGCTTCAACACCCTGGACCTGGAATCCCTGGCCCGGGAGATCAAGGATCGCCGCACTCTGCTGCGGCTGCTGGACCCCATCTTCCCCCCCACCACCGGCCTGATCCGTGGGAACAAAATTCGCGGCCATCTGGAGCGCTCCCTGGGTGCCCGCACCTTTGCCGAACTGGAAAAACCCCTCCTCGTCGTGGCCACAGATCTGGATACCATGGCTGCCCATGTCTTCGACAGCGGCCCGGTGGGTGCCGCCGTACACGCCAGTGCCGCCATTCCCGGTGTCTGCGCCCCCGTGCATCTCGATGGCCGCCGCTTCACCGATGGCGGTGCGGCGGAACCTCTGCCCGTGACCCTGCTGAGGGAACGCTTCAAGCTGGATGCCGTCATCGCCGTCAATGTGCTGCCCAGCACCCAGGACATCCTGCATTGCAAGGACACTGCCTTTATCCCCCCCACCACCAAAAAGAACCCTCTGCTGCGCTTTCTGAACGCCATGCTCAGGCCCATCAACCTGCTGGCCTATGGCAACGTGATGGATACCTTCCGCCGGTCCCTGATGTGCGCCCAACTGGGCCTCGCTGAAAAGGAGTGCCGCTACGCCGATGTCGTGATCCATCCGTTCTTCTGCGAAAGCACGTGGTTCGACTTTGAAAATTTCGATCGCTACATCCGCGCGGGTCGCCGTGCGGCGGAGGAAGCCCTCCCGCGCCTGCTGGCGCTGACCGGAAAATCAACACCTAACCAGGAGTACAACCATGAAAATCCTGTCCACACCCCCTGCGTGGGACTCTGCGCCGCCTGAGCTCTGGCAGCAATGGCAGTTGCGCCGTCTGCGAGACTATCTGGCCCATCGTGTCCTGCCCTACAGCGCGCATTATCAGCGCCTGTTCAAGGAGCATGACCTCAACCCGAATGACATCCGGTCATTCGACGACTGGGCCAATGCCCCCTTCACAAGCAAGGGCGACCTCACCGTGCCCCGCGACCAGCAGCGCGAATTTGTGCTGATGCCTGCCGAGGCCGAGCTGCGCCGTGAATGGGGTGTCATCATGAACGCCCTGCTGCACGGCCGTGCCACCGCCAAGGAGGCCTTAGAGCACGAGTTTCGCCCCATCATGCTCACCAGCACCACGGGCCGGTCCTCAGATCCCGTGCCCTTCCTGTTTACCAAGCACGACCTGGCCAACCTGGACACCGCTGGCCGCCGCCTCATGGAGTGCGGGCGTTCGCAGCGGGATTTCCGCCACGTCAATGCCTTCCCTTTCGCCCCTCATCTGGCCTTTTGGCAGACGCACCATGCAGGCCAGAGCTTCGGCACCTTCATGGTCAGCACCGGCGGCGGCAAGACGCTGGGCACGGAGGGCAACATGAACCTGATGGACAAGATCCAGCCCGATGTCCTCATCGGCATGCCCACCTTCATCTACCACCTACTGCGCCAGGCTGTGGAGAAGGGCAAACACTGGCCTAACATCAAACGTGTCGTCCTCGGTGGCGAAAAGGTCGCCGAAGGGCTGCGTGCTCGGCTGGTGGATCTGGTGCATGAACTCGGCGGTGACGAGGTACATGTCATCAGCACCTACGGCTTTACCGAAGCCAAGATGGCCTTCCCTGAATGCCCGGCTGAAAATGGGGCCAGCGGGTTCCACCTCAGCCCGGACCTCGCCTACATGGAACTGGTGGATCCGCGCACGGGCAAATCGGTGCCTGCCGGGTACCCCGGTGAAATCGTTTTCACCCCGCTGGATGCACGTGGCACCGTGGTGCTGCGTTACCGGACGGGTGACATTGCCGAAGGCGGCCTGACCTGGGAACGCTGCCCTCACTGCGGCCGCACCTGCCCCCGCCTGCTGGGTCCCATCAGCCGCGTCAGCGAGATCCGCGAACTGAATCTCGATAAGCTCAAGGGCACCCTCGTCAACTTTAACATCCTCGAGCACCTGCTCGATGACCAGAAGGGCGTCGCCGCCTGGCAGATCGAGCTGAACAAGCACAACAACGACCCGCACGACGTGGACGAGTTGATCCTGCACGTGGCCCCCGAGGCCGGCATGAACACCGAAGACCTGAAGCACCGCATTCACCGCCGCTTCGCTGAAGTCACGGAAATTCACCCTAACGACATTTGCTTCCACGACCTGCCCGATCTCCGCGAACGCCTCGGTGTCGGCAGGCTGCTCAAGGAGGTCAAGATCCTCGACAAGCGCAAGGATCTGCGGCCTGCCCAGGCCAGTCTGACCACGCACTAGGGCTTACCGGCCCTGTCCCTTTTTCAAATCCTTCTCCCTCCACCCCTCATGAAACCGCTCTACATCATCTCCGCCATCCGCACCCCCTTTGCCCGGGCTGGCAGCAGCCTCGCCGGGCTGGATGCGGTGGACCTTGGCAAAGCCGCCGTCTCAGCTCTGCTCGCCCGCACCGGCCTGGATCCCCAGGCGGTGGATGAGACTATCTTTGGCTGTGTGGGCCAGCCTGCCCAGGCCCAAAACATCGCCCGCGTCATCGCCCTGCGTGCCGGTTGGCCTGAGGCGAGGCCCGCCATGACCGTGCACCGCAACTGCGCCTCCGGCCTGGAGGCCCTGACCACCGCCCATGCCAAAATGTGCGGCGGCCATGGAGAGGTCTTCATCGTCGGCGGCACCGAAAGCATGTCAAACACGCCCCTCTATTTCTCACGCCGCGCGGCGGACAAATTTGGCCTTCTGGGCAAGGCCCGCAGCCTGGGGCAAAAGCTAGGCGCCATGACCGCCTTCCGCCCCGCAGACTTCGCTCCCATCATCGGCCTGCAACTGGCCCTCACAGACCCTGTGGTGGAGATGAACATGGGCGAGACGGCGGAATTGCTCGCCCGCGAGTACAAGATCAACCGGAAAATGCAGGATGCCTTTGCCCTGCGCAGCCATCAGCGCGCCCTCGCCGCAGCCCCCCGTCTGCAGGCCGAAACCTGCCCACTCTATGTCATGGGGCGCGGCGTGGAGCCTGTGCTCACGGACAACGGGGTGCGCGATGACAGCAGCCTGGAAAAGCTGGCCCGCCTGAAGCCCTTGTTTGACCGCCATCACGGCACCGTCACAGCCGGCAACTCCAGCCAGATCACCGATGGGCCGTGGCCCTTTTGGTGGCAAGCGAGGAAGCTGTGAAACGCCACGGCTGGCAGCCCCTCGGCCGCCTGGTGGACTATGCCTACACCGGCTGCGATCCTCGCCGCATGGGCCTGGGCCCCGTCCGCGCCATGGATGCCGTTTTGCACCGGACTAACCAAAAGCTCAGCGACATGGACCATGTCGAAATCAACGAAGCCTTCGCCGCCCAGGTGCTGGCCGTACTTCAATGCCTCAAAGACCCTGCCAGTGCGCGCCGCGCCGGGCTGGAAGCCCCGCTGGGAGAAATCCCCGACGAGGTGCTGAACCCTCGCGGCGGTGCCATCGCCCTCGGTCACCCCGTCGGTGCCACCGGGGCCCGCTTGGTGCTCACCGCGCTGGATCAGCTCCATGAAAGCAAAGGGCGCCACGCCCTCGTCAGCCTCTGCATCGGCGGGGGCCAGGGCGGCGCGGCCATCCTGGAACGAGTTTAACTCATGAACCTTCAAACCCACCACGATTATGAATACTCATCTGCTCGACACCCTCGCGGCGGAGAAAGATGCCTTTTTCCCCAAGCCGCCCACGGTCACCGGCCGCATCCAGTCCCTCAGCCATTTCCGGCTGACGGTGGATGAAAACGGCACCGCCTGGATCACCTTCGACATGCAGGGCAGCGCAGCCAACGTCTGGAACGAATCCACCTTACGTGAGTTTGACCTCTGCCTGGAAAGCCTCCATCGCGACAGCTCCGTCAAGGCCCTCGTCATCCGCTCCGGCAAGGACAAGATCTTCATCGCCGGGGCCGATCTCAAGGCCGTGCGCAGCTCCCCCGTCCGCCGGGTGGAAACGCTCATTTCGTTAGGCCAGGACGTGTTCACGCGCCTCGCCGCCATGCCCCAGCCGAAGATCGCCCTCATTCACGGGGCCTGCCTCGGCGGCGGGCTGGAGCTCACCCTGGCCTGCGATGCCCGCATCTCCAGCGATGCCGAGTCCACACGCCTCGGCCTGCCTGAACCCCAGACCGGCCTCACCCCCGCCTGGGGCGGCTCCACCCGCCTGCCGCGCCTGCTCGGCCTGCCTGCGGCCCTGGAAATGATCGTCACAGGCAAGCTGCTGAAACCCTCCGCCGCCAAACGCAACGGCCTGGTGGACAAGGTCGTGCCT
>DMMK01000565.1 GCA_003453085.1 Verrucomicrobiales bacterium | reverse complement strand
GCCGCCCGCACGCTAACCTATATAGGTTAGCGTGCGGGCGGCATCGAGAAGAAAGACTTCGGTGGTGGTCGTCGCGGCCAGGGCAGCGGAAAGGCGACCATCCTGATCATGCACCACCGGGGATTTCAGGACGTGAGTGGTGATGTAGGTCTGGATGTCATTCTGGGTTTCGACGGCCACCGGGCAGACCAGCAGCATGCCGACCTTCTGTTCCTGGGCTGCTTTTTCCAAACGGGCGAGCTCAGGCCCCAGCTTGCCGCTGATGGGGCAGGTGGCCCCAAAGAAGGCGACGATGAGACCTTGCTGGCCTTTGAGGCGTTCGCTCAGCTTGAGGTTCTGACCGCGGCTGTCTTGCAGCGTCAGGTCGGCGACGAGGCGGCCCACGCCGTGATCGGAGGCTTTTAAAACGACGGGGGCTTCTTTCAGTTCTGGATCTTCGCTCGCCGGTTTGGCAGGGGTGGCGGATTCTGGGGTGCCGCCTTTGCGGCGCAGTCGGGCCATGGCTTCGGTGGCCTCGGCCAGGGTGACGGTGCCGTTGCTGTCCTGATCCAGAAAACGCATCCAGCGTTTTTGGGGCATCTCATTTTCCGTCAGCAGGCCGTCGCCGTTTTTGTCCAGATTGTCGAATTCAGCAATGCCCGTCTTGCCTGCAGAGGGGGATTCGGCGGTGGGTTTCTTGGCTCGCTCGGCCAGTTGCACGGCCTTCTCGGCTTCTTCCAGGGTGAGGGATCCATTGCCGTTCAGATCCAGCTTCGGCAGGTAGGGCGCGGCCTGCATTTCCTCACCAGCAATGAGGCCATCGTTGTTTTTGTCGAACCCTGCAAAGCGTTCGGCCACACTGGCGACCTGGGCTCCCAGCGGAGCAGTGAGGAGAAAGGGCAGCAAAATGGAAAGGCGTTTCATGCAGTATCGACTGGGTGACGCAGTCGTCGGTTTTATATGACAGCGTTTGGAGAAACCTCAGGGGCGAGGGAAAGTTGCGGCGGGTGAAGCCGCGCGTCAGCCTCTTTTGAGAACGCCGCTGCTGAGGATCTGGGCTCGCAGACCGCCGTTGCCCTTCATCGCGGCTTCGGCCCCTGGGGCCAGGGCCTGGTCCATCCAGTAGCAGGGTTTGCATTCCTCGGTGCCTTTGAAGCGCACGCCCTGGATTTCAAACTCCTGGCCGATGAGGTCATTGAGATTGACCCCTTTGGTGAGGATGTTGCGGCGGAAAACGGAGGGTGACAGCCCCATGGCCTGGAACTCTTCGCACAGGCGTTCATACACCTCATGCGCAAAGAAGGTGACCTGGCCCTTGTACTTCTCTTTGAAATCGAAGAAGCGGTCGCCCACCAGCCCTTTGCCCGCCACGCATTCCACCGTTTCCACTTCCTGGATCGGGGCCTGCCCGGCAGGCTGGCCGTGATGGCCAAAGTAGTTGTGCTCGGGGGAGATGTAGATGTGGAGGATCTGCATGGGTGGACTCTCACGCATGGCAGGCGCTCCGCCAAGGACGGAATGAGTCTTTGCATCCCCCGTCTTTTCTCGGGAATAGTGTGGCTATGAGTTCAGAGAGAATCATCCGGGTTGGGATCGTGGGCGCAGGCGGCATTGTGAAACAGCGCCACCTGCCTGGGTTGCGGGCGCTTCCGAATGTGCGCATCACGGCCGTGGCCAATTCATCGCTGGCCAGTGCGGAGGCGTTTTGCCAGGAGTTCGCGCCGGAGGCCAAGGCCCATGCCCGCTGGGAGGATGTGGTGGACAATGAGGACGTGGATGTGGTGTGGATCGGCGCGCATCCTTCGATGCACCACGATGCGACGGACTTTGGCCTGCAATGCGGCAAGCATGTCTTCACCCAGGCCCGCATGGCCGCCACTTTGCAGGAGGCGGAACACATGTGGGAGCGGGCGCAGAGTTGCCCGGATCTGGTGACTGCCATCTGCCCCGCGCCCCAGGGAATGAAGGCCGGAGAGATGGTGAAAAAGCTGCTGGCTGAAGGCGCAATTGGGAAACCGCACCAGGCACTGTTGCACAGCTTCAGCGCCGCCTGGCTGGATGCAAGCCAGCCTGCACACTGGCGTCAAAATGTGGATGTCAGCGGCATCCAGATCCTGACCCTGGGGATCTACACGGAAGTTTTGCAACGTTGGTTAGGTCACATTGTGGAAGTCGAGGCGCGGGGAAATGTGGTCTTCCCAGAGCGCCAGGGTTTCACGGTGGAGACGCCAGACTTTGTGCATGTCATGGCCAGATTCCGCAGCGGTCTGGAGGCAACGATGCTGTTCAGCGGTGTCGCTGCCCATGCACCGACGGACAAGCTGTGGCTCTTTGGCAGCGAGGGCACATTGAGTTATGACTTTGTCACCGATGAAGTGTGCCTGGGCAAACCGGGCGGCTCCTTGGAGGTCGTGCCTGTGCCTTATGAGATGGAGCGGGAATGGACCGTGGAGCGTGACTTCATTCAGGCCGTTATGAACCCTGCGGCCCCGCGGCCAAAGCCGGACTTCACCGAAGGCGTGTGCTACATGCGTGTGGTCGAGGCCGTGTGGGAGGCCATGGAAAAACGGGCGGCGGTGAAGTGCGCGTAGCTTACTGCCCAGCCACCCATTGCACGGCCTTGATGACAAAGGCCTCCATCCCGGCCTGCTGTTCCGGATGCGGGCTGCTGCAAAGCAGGCGGCCTTTTCCATAATGGCCAGCGACCATGGCAGGAGAGTTCACCTGGGCTCCTTTGGGCGATCCATTTTCCGCTAGTTCGGTACGAAAGTAGGCCAGGGGTTCAAAGTCGGGGATGGTTTCATCTCCCGCCGGATTGAAGACGGGGCCATTGGCGTAACGGATGTCCAGCAGACCTTCGGGCATGCCCAGAATCTCGCGTCCCTTGGGGGTGAATTCGATTTTTACATCGCCGACACCGCGCGCCCATTTCGAGGACTTGGTCTTGGCATCAAGGATCTGCAGCCCCCAGGAGAAACCATCGCAGGCCAGGTAATTGCCAGCGCAGATGCCCACATAACCGCCGCCCGCCTCAATGAAACGGCGCACTTGTTCACGGCCCACAAGGCCCAGTGTGCCCGCCTGCTTGCCACCGCTGCCACCCGTGAAGATGACGA
>DMMK01000013.1 GCA_003453085.1 Verrucomicrobiales bacterium | reverse complement strand
CAAGGACGAAGGCGGCCGTCACACTCCTTTCTTCAACAACTATCGCCCACAGTTCTACTTCCGCACGACGGACGTGACTGGCAGCGTGACCCTTCCTGAGGGTGTTGAAATGGTGATGCCTGGTGACAACGTCTCGATCACCGTCGAGCTGATCACCCCGATCGCCATGGAGAAGACCATCCGCTTCGCCATCCGTGAAGGTGGCAAGACTGTGGGTGCCGGCCGTGTTGCCGACATCCTTGACTAATCTGCGTTCTATCGTTTGCTTGTCGTAGCCGCCGCAGAATCTGGCGCACAGATTCTGCGGCGGCCCCTTCATCGGGAGGCAGGTCGAACTTAAAACGCAACTCGCAGTAAAAATAGCATTCAGGTCAGTAGCTCAGTTGGTAGAGCGGCGGTCTCCAAAACCGCGTGTCGGGGGTTCGAGTCCCTCCTGGCCTGCCATTTTTCCTCTTTTAGTTTAGAATTTTCCGTTGACGCCCGATTCACATGAGCCGCTTCCGCACCTACCTTGGTGAAGTTTACATTGAACTCAAAAAAGCAAATTGGCCGTGGGACCCTAAAGAAAAGGGTTTTGCGAAGTACAAGGAGCTGATTGATTCGACCATCGTTGTTTTCATCGCGATGATCTTGCTCGGTGCTTTTGTGGCATTTTTTGACACTGCTTTGCGTGGAGCCTTTGATGCTCTGGCCAAGTCAGTCGCCGGCTGATTACAGCCACCTTTTCATTTAATTTAATTCCACCGATTGACTATATGGGAGCTATCCCCGCCCCTCGCGATCAATGGTACGTGATTCACGTGCGCTCCGGCTTCGAACAGAAGGTCCGTGACAGCATGGTCCGCCGTATCCAGACAGAAGAGATGGGTGATTACATCTACGAAGTGCTTGTGCCTACGGAGCGTGTCTCCGAAGTCAAAAAGGGCAAGCGTTCGGAGACCAATCGGAAGTTTTTCCCCGGTTACGTAATCGCCAACTGCTACCTGCTCAACGAGCACAATCAGCTGGTGGACAGGACCTGGTACTTCGTGAAGGAAACCGATGGTGTTCTGAACTTTGCCGGTACCAAAGACCACCCGATCCCCATGCGTCAGCGTGAGGTGGACGGCATGCTGGCCCAGGTGCGGGATAAAGATGACTCCGTCGTGCCGAAGATCGCCTTCACAGTGGGTGACAGCGTCCGCGTGGCTGATGGTCCGTTCGAAAGCCAGACGGGCATCATTGAAGAAATTGATCCTGAGCGCGGCGTGCTGCGTGTCTCGGTGAACATCTTCGGTCGTTCCACTCCCGTGGATCTCGAATACTGGCAGGTCGAGAAGGCCTGATGCCACTCCGGCAGTCCTGATTCTGAGGGGCTGCTTTCTTTTCAATCTCAAGCAAGCGAACTAAAAACATGGCCAAAGAAATCGTCAAATTCATCAAGCTCCAGATCAAGGCTGGTGCTGCTAACCCCGCTCCGCCCATCGGTCCTGCGCTCGGTCAGGCTGGCGTGAACATCATGGCTTTCTGCAAAGAATTCAACGCTGCGACTCAGAAGTCCAGTGGTGACGTTCTGCCGACCGTGATCACCGTCTATAAAGACAAGAGCTTCACCTTCATCACCAAGCAGCCGCCTGCTTCCAACATTCTGAAGAAGATCGCCAACATTGCCTCCGGCTCTGGCGAATCTGCCAAGAAGAAGGTCGCCAAGATCACCAAGGCCCAGCTCCTGGAAGCCACCAAATTGAAGCTGGTGGACCTGAACACTCCCGACCTTGAGCGTGCCTCACGCATCATGGCAGGCACCGCCCGCCAGATGGGCATCGAAGTTATTGATTAATCCAACCGCAGGAGAACGGCCCCCGTTCGACAGCACTGCAATCATCCCATGATCACAAGAAGCAAAAGATACAAGAAAGCTGCCGAGATGGTTCCGGCAGGAAAGACCTTTTCCCTTGAAGAGGCCGCTGAACTCGTGCGCAAACTCCCTGGCACGAAATTCAACCAGACCGTGACCCTCTCCTTTCATATGGGTGTGGACCCGAAGAAAGGTGACCAGATGGTTCGTGGCACCTGCCCGCTCCCTCACGGTTCCGGTAAGAGCGTTCGCGTGGCCGTTTTCGCCACCGGTGCTGCTGCTGATGCTGCCAAAGCCGCCGGCGCTGAAGTGGTCGGTTATGAAGACGTCATCGCCCAGGTGAAGGAAGGCAAGATGGATTTCGATGTCGCCATCGCCACTCCGGCCGCCATGAATGAAGTTCGTAAACTTGGTAAGCAGCTCGGACCTCGCGGTTTGATGCCTAACCCAAGAACCGGCACTGTGACCGACGATGTCGGTGGTGCGGTCAAGGCCGTGAAAGCTGGCCGTGTGGACTTCAAGCTCGACAAGAACGGCAACATCGCCGCCACCATCGGCAAAGTGGCCTTTGAAGTGACCTCCCTCGCGGAGAACGGCAGTGCCCTGATCGACGCCATTGTCCGCGCGAAGCCTGCTTCCGCCCGTGGTAAATATGTCCAGAGCATCACGCTCGCCGCGACGATGTCGCCTGCGCTGCGCATCGATGTCTCCAAATACGTGAAACTGTAATTCCTGAGGAAAGACACCCATGAAAGCTGAAAAGACACTCCTCATTGAAGACCTGCTCACCCGGGTCAACGCCTCCCCCTTCCTCTTCGTTGTGGATTACACCGGTCTCACCGTGGACAAGTTCGCCGAGCTGCGCAAGCGCCTGGCCGCCACGGGCGCTGAGATCCACGTGTTCAAGAACACGCTGGTGAAGAAGGCCGCAGAACGCGCCGGTTACCCAGAAGAACTTGGCACTCACCTGACTGGCCAGAGCGCCTACGTCATGGGTGCCCAGGACGTCTGCGCCGCTGCGAAGATCATGAAGAATTTCGCTGCTGAGTTCACCAAGCCTAAAATCAAGGCTGGCGTGCTCGATGGCAACCTCCTCGACGCTGAAGGCATCAAGGTCCTCGCCGACCTGCCTTCCAAAGAAACCCTCCAGGCCCAGTTGCTTGGCGTGCTTCAGGCTCCTGCTTCCAAGCTGGTCCGCCTCCTCAACGAGCCTGCTGCCTCCCTGGCACGCGTGCTCAAGGCCAAAGGCGACGCTGGCGGTGCTGCCGCAGCTCCAGCCGCCGCGGAAGAAGCTCCTGTCGAAGCCGCCGCAGCCTGAACCCCACCCCTTTGATCAGATGGCTCCCTCACCGGAGCCTGAACGCAACATCCAATGGTTCCTTGCCGGAGCGAAAGCTTTCTCTCTTAAATCACTCGATGCTTCGAGAAACGGCGATACCGACACACTATTATGGCAGACCTTACAAAAATCGTTGAAGAACTGAGCGGCCTTACGGTCCTCGAAGTCGCAGAACTCGTCAAGTCCCTCGAAGACAAGTGGGGCGTCAGCGCCGCTGCTCCTGTCGCAGTTGCCACCTCTGGTGGTGGTGCAGCTCCTGCTGCTGCTGCTGAAGAGAAGACC
>DMMK01000016.1 GCA_003453085.1 Verrucomicrobiales bacterium | reverse complement strand
CGCGCTGGGTGCTGTGGGCGCGGCTGCCGCTGCAGGCCGTCTTCATCGCCTGGGTGTATTGGACTTGTTTGGCACCTGCGGGACGGAGCTTGCCAGGTCGGGCGGGGCCATGATAAAACTACGCCATGAAGCTTTGGGCGACCCTTCTCATCGGCGGCTGGATGCTGGGCACGGCCTGTGCGGCAGAGACCCAGGAGCGCCCGGTCATCCGCGTACTGCTGGAGACACTGCACCATCAGTCGCGTCTGATCCCCGGCAGGAATTTCAGCCAGACCATGATGGCCCGGGTGCTGAAGGAGCAGGGCGCGGAAGTGGAGGAATCTCACCGCGTGTTGGAGCGCGCGGAGGAGCTGACCGAGGCGGAGTTTTCAGCCTATGATTTGGTGGTCATGAACGGGCGTTACTCGGGCAAGCGGCAGCCGGACGCCTTTTCCCCGGAGGTGCTGAAGGCCTTGGACAACTACGTGATCAGCGGCGGTTACCTGCTGGTCATTTCCGGTGGCAGCGGCCTGGGGGCAGGGGTTAGCCTGCCTTTCTACAATCCCCTCATGAGCCGCTATGGGGTGGAGGTGCTGCCGGGGCCAGGACGCACAGGCCGGGCCCTGACGCCGACGTTGCAGGACCAGGAGCATCCCCTGGTGCGGGACATCGAAGCGCTATACCCCTGCCATGGCACCACGCTGAAACTGACCAACCGCGAGGCCGTGCCGCTGGCCTTTCTGGACAAGGAACCCTGCCTGGCCGTGGTGCCGCGCGGCTTTGGCTGGGTGATCATCCTGGGCGGCGGCAGTGGCTGGATGGATCAAGGCATGGACCCGGCGATCATCACCAATAAAGGCCAGACCGAGCGGATGGAAGCGAATCAAAAACTCATCCGCAACCTAGTGGACTGGCTGCAACTGCTGAAGCAATCGCAGATGCGTGGGCGCTGATCCGGACGAAGGATCGCCCGCAACTTTCCTGACGCTGGCCAGTTTCAAATCGTTCCTTTAGCATCATGAATCCGCGCCTTCTCTGTCTGCTCGTCGCCTGTTTGGCGACCCTGGGCCACGCTCAGATCACCTCTGAAAACAATGACCGCCTGCGGCAGGGGTTGAAGCGTTATCCGGCAGCCGATACGAACAAGGACGGCATCCTTTCCCTGGAAGAGGCGAAGGCCTATCTGGCGAAGAACAAACCCGGCCCCATAGCGACGGAAAACAAACCTGGGGCACTGAAGCCGGACGTGGCCGATGTGGCCTATGGCCCGCATGCGCGGCACAGGCTGGATCTCTACCTAACCAAAAAAGCGACCACGCCAGCGCCTCTGGTGCTGCTGATCCATGGTGGCGGTTTTCGCGCGGGTGACAAAAGCCGCTGGGCCAGTGACAAGACGGTGCAGGCGCTGCTGGACCGGGGCATCTCCTGTGCGGCCATCAACTACCCCTTCCTCACGGACAAGCCCATTCAGGACATCCTGCGCGACTGCGCCCGCTCGGTGCAGTTTCTGCGTGCGCATGCCGGCGAGTGGAATTTGGACAAGACACGCTTTGCCTCCATGGGCGGTTCCGCAGGTGCGGGCACCTCCCTGTGGCTGGCCACGCGCGATGACCTGGCCGACCCGAAAGCCGAAGACCCGGTCCTTCGTGAATCCACCCGTCTGGTCTGCGCTGTGTGCAATGCCACCCAGGCCACCTACGATGTGTCCCGCTGGGAGTCCTTCATGGGTCCGGCGAAGCCTGAATTTGGCACCAGCCCGCTGGAGGCCGCCCTCTTTTACCACCTGCCTTCTGCCGAGGCGATGACCACCGATTCTGGCAAGGCCATCCGGCGTGAGTGCGACATGCTGGCCTGGATCACCCGTGATGATCCACCCCTGCTCGTGAACAACTCCCAGGTGGTCGCGGCCCCGACGAACCGGGGCGAGTGGCTGCACTGCATCCACCACGCCCGGGCCGTGCATCAGCAATGCGTGACCGCCCAGGTGCCCTGCATCGTCCTCCAAGATCAGGAAGGGCCGAAGACGGACACGGCGGAGTTCCTGGCACAGCACCTGAAGGTGAGTGGCAAGGAGGGGTGAGGCTCAATCACTTAACCAAGTGGAAAGCCTCGGCGGCATTGTCGGGCTGGTGGAAGCTGGACCAGGTGTAGTCGAAGACATACTCCGTCTTTTGCTCGGCAGACCAGGTGATGCGTAACTTGTTGTTAGCCAAGGTTTCCCAGGTGGGGGCACCTTCTAGGCCGGGACCAGTGAGGGTGCCGCTGGCGTGGAACTGGATCTCGCCCTTTTCGCCTTTCCAGCGGGTGGCCAGGAGCCAGGTGCGCAGTTCGGCAATGTCCTGGGGGCCGTAAAAGCTCTCGGGCAGCACGTGCTCGTTTTCGCCGCGATGCTGCTCACGCCGCACGCCGTCCTTCATGTAAACGATGTGCAGCGCCTTGTTCCAGTAGGGGTTCGGGTCGTTGCCGAGATCGGGCGGGGTCACGGCAAACAGGCGTTTTTTCACCTCCACATGCTCCTTCACAGCAGCGGTGACATCGGCGTTTTTGCCGCCGGTACCGTAGATGGCGGAGAGGATCTGCACGGGCCAGCGAGTGGGTGCAAGCATGGGAGCGGCAGGAGGTGTTGACACAGGTTTGGTTAGGCGGGCCTGGCTTTTGAGGTCTTCCAGCACGGCTTCCATGGGGCGACAAGCGCCTTGGTTAATGGTGAGGGCTGCCATGGTCACAGGGGGCGGGGTGCTTTCCGCCGCCACGTACTTGATCCAGGTGGAGGAACTGCCGCCCCAGAGAGCTTTGCCAGGGAAGCTGGGGCCAGCGAATTTCTGCATGAAGCCGTCGCCTTCCTTCCAGGGTTTGGCGATGCTGCTGGCTCGCTGGGAAGTGCCGCTGTTTTTCTGGCGGATGAAAGTCTGGGCCTGGGCGGGATCATCGCAGACACTCCACTCCGGTGAGGCGGGATCGGAGACAAAACCGTAGCGGTCCGGCGCCAGCAGGCCAGCGACGGCAAAGTAGCGCGAGCCCTCCCAGCGCAGGCGGTTGTGCACGACCTGGAAGACTAGCCAGTCGCCAGGACGGATGTCCACGGCGATGCGCTCCAC
>DMMK01000097.1 GCA_003453085.1 Verrucomicrobiales bacterium | reverse complement strand
CCTGGGCCGTGGGTCTGAAAAAAGGCCGCGAAGATTTGAAGACTCAGGTGAATGAGACCATCGCCCGGATGAAAAAAGAAGGCGTCTTTGCCAAACTGGCGGACCAATACTTGGCCAAGGAACGCGACCTCATGAAAGCCCAGGGCCTGCCCTTTGTGTTTGAATGAAGGGTTTTCTCCTTGAGGGCCGTTTGTCTGCCTGATGATCATTGACTGTCACAATCATGTCGGCGTGGACGTGCTGTTTTATCTGCATGGCGACTTCCCCTATGCGCAGCATCTGGTGGCCATGGTGGAGGAGGGCGGGGCGCTGGGGGTGGATCGCTGGATCGGGTTCCCCTTCGGCAGCCACATGGCCCTGGATACCAGCGGCTTCCTCCCCAACGAGATTCGTGAGGGCGGCATGCTGCTCACCCAGGTCCCCTATGCCCTGGAGAATCGCCGCCTGCTGAAGGAGATCTACGATCTCTTCCCCGAATACGCCCCGCGCCTGCTGCCCTTCATCATGGTGGACCCCATGCGCAACCCCGCAGCCCAGGCCGAGGAACTGCGCCGCCTGCGCAAGGACTACCCGTTTTACGGCATCAAGATGCAGACCACCATCCTGCAATCCGACATCAAGAACCTGCGGGACCGTGGCAAAGTCTTCCTGGAACTCGCCGAGGAATGGGACCTCCCCCTGCTCATCCACTCCAGCGTCGCAGAGAGCGACCTCTGGGCGCAGGCCAGCGACATTCTGGACATTGCCGAAGAGAATCCCCAGGTGCGCTTTTGCCTGGCCCACTCCTGCCGTTATGACAAGGAATGCCTGGACCGGGTGAATGCGCTGCCTAACACTTGGTTCGACAATTCAGCCCACTGCATCCACTGCGAAGGCGCCGTGAATGACATGCCCTTCATCGCCCCGCGCCACCGCCGGTTTGACAGCGACTACACGGACCCTGCCCGTGTCATCGCCGACCTCGCCGCCGCCTACCCCACCAAGTTCATGTGGGGCAGTGACTCGCCCTTTTACAGCTACGCGGCGGAGATCAATCACGAGATTGTCCGCCTCATTTGCACCTATGAAAAGGAAGTTAAGGCCCTGAAAAAGAATCCCCCCGAAGTCGTGCAAAGAATTGCCGAAACGAACACCCGCGCTTACCTGAAGCTGAAAGATGAAAGCATTCTCGCTTGAAGAACATCGCGCCCTCGTCACAGGCTCCTCACAGGGCATCGGTCTGGCCATCGGCCAAGCCCTCCATGAAGCCGGAGCCGCCGTGGTGCATCACGGCCTGCAAGAACGTCCGCACGACCTGCACGATGCCGCTGGCTATGTGAAAGCAGACCTGCTCGATCCTGAAGGAGCCCAGCTTCTCATGGATTCCGCCGGCGATGTGGACATCCTGGTCTGCAATGCTGGCAGCTTCTTTGATCTGCCCGTGCTGGAGATGACCCGGGAACTGTGGGACCGCACCTTCCAGCTCAATGTCACCTCCACCTTCTTTCTCGCTCAGGCCTTTGCCCGCCAGTGCGTGGCCCGGGGAGTGCCCGGCAGCATCGTCATCACCTCCTCCACCAATGGTTTCCAAGCGGAGGCTGACTCCTGCGCCTACGATGCCAGCAAGGGCGCACTGGTCATGCTCACCCGCACCCTCGCCGTTTCCCTGGCCCCCATGCAGATCCGCGTCAATGGCATCGCCCCTGGTCTCATTCGCACGCCCCTGACCTCCGCCTGGATGGAACCCCGTGCGCAGGACCTGCTGCGTCACTACGAGAAAAAGATCCTGCTCGGTGAGGTCGGCAAACCCGAGGATTGCGCTGGTGCCGTGGTGTTTCTGTGCTCCCAGGCCGGGCGTTATCTTACGGGGGAAATCATCACCATTGATGGCGGCCTCACCGTGGGCCAGATCGGCAAGTTGTAAGCCAGCAGAGAACGCACGTTTCCTCCTGCGGAGCCTTGCCATTGCATGGGCTGCGTTCCACCTTGCCTGCCTGCTGCCCTTCCATGCGCCTTCATTCCATCACTGTCCGCAACTACCGCCGCCATAAAGAGCTGCGGGTGGATCTAGACCCGTCGCGTACCCTCATCGGCGGCCCGAATGAATCCGGCAAAAGCACGCTGGTGGAGGCTGCTCACCGGGCCTTGTTTTTAAAGGCGAAGGGGAATACGGAAATCCACCGCCTCATGGAGTCGATGATCCACGGTGGAAAACCAGAAGTGGAGGTGGAGTTCGAGGCCGGAGGAAAACGTTATACGCTGCACAAGATTTTTAAAGGTGCTTCCGGCACCACTCGCCTGACGCAGACTGCGGGTGCAACCTGGCAGGGAGATGAGGCTGAAGAAAAACTGGCAGCGCTGATCAAAATTGAGAACGGAAGGAAGTACACGGATCCGGACAAACTCAACGCGGAATGGTCGCACCTGTGGGTGTGGCAGGGGAAGTCGTCAGGAGACCCACTCGGATCAATCGGCCGTGAGCATGGTTCTCTGGTTCAACGCTTGCAATCCCACGGAGGAGCATCTGTGGTCCAGTCTGCCGTTGATACACAGGTGTCGGGTTACTTTGCAGCTTTGGCAGAAGCCATCTTCAAACAGAATTGGGAACCAAAATCTGGATCAGAATATGGCCAGGCCCTTCAAGCCGAGAGCGAAGCCGTGGAGGCGGAAGCCCAAGCCCGTAGCATCCTGCAAAACCTTCAGCACGCGATTGCCCAGCATGAACGAGCCAGCGCCCAGATCACCGAGGCTGACAACGCGCTGAATCACCAGGAGGCGGAGAGAGTCGATCTCGGCCAACGCAGCGCCGAAATCACCCGTCTCCGTCTGTTGGAGCAAGACCAGCTCCGCGCCGCCAATGAAGCCATCCGGATTCATGAATCCCGGCTCAACGCCGAACAAAAAGTATCGGAACTCGGACGAGCCTTGACGAGCCAACGCGCCAGTCTGGCTCCCCAGAATGAAAAGCTGGGCACCCTCAAACAAGCCAGCCTTTCCGCACGGCAGGCACAGGATGAGACCGAGGACACTCTCCGTCGCGCTGAGCAAACACTTCAAGAAGCACGGGCGCAGCATGATCTCGCCCAGGCTCAGGCTAGCCTTCAGGAAAAGACACGGCTGCAAGATCGCCTTCAAACACGCGCGAAACAAATCCGGGACCTGCTGGACCAGCGGACCTCCATAGAACAACAGGCCGAGCGCTTGGCCAAAGTGGATGCGGCCGCGCTGCGCCAGCTTCAGGGCCTGGAACGTGCGCATGACAAAGCCCAGGTCATGTTGGCCAGTGTGGCCACGGAGATTGAAGTTCTGTCATCCCCGCACCCCGTTCAGGCAGGCAAGGAAACACTCACAAACGGGCAGCGTCTCACCCTCACAGAGGAGACTGAACTGGCCGTGGGCGAAACCCGGCTGCGCATCCGTCCGGGTGGAGGCACCTCCCTCGCCGAAGCCCGCCAGCAGGAACAGGAAACGCTGCACCAGTTACGCGAAGCACTCGGCAAACTCGGGGTCAAAACACTCGCTGAAGCCAGCGCCGCTCAGGCAGGGCGCGAGCACTTGCAGACCGAGTGGAAGACCGTGACGGCCGAACTCAAAGGGCTGGATTACGAAAAGCTGGCCGCCGAACTGACCGCTGCCGAACGCGAACTCACCGCCGCAAAATCCGAGGTGGAGAGACGGCATGCCACCGGCTCACCAGCCTCTTTGGATCTCGCGGCAACCAAACGAAACCTCGCTGAAGCCGAGACACACCAGCAGACCTGCCGCAGGCAGCTGGAGGCCCAGCAGTCTGCACTCAAAAAGACTGAAGCAGCCCTCACCCAACAGATAGAATCCATGCGGGCGCTGGAGACAGAAATCACCCAGGTGGAGACACGTCTCTCCATGCTGATCGAGCATGAAGGCGATGACCACACCCGGGCTCAAGCCCTAGCTGAGGCACAGATTCTCAAGACCACGGCTGAGGCCCAGATCGCCGCCACCCGACAAGCCCTGGCCCAGCATCAGCCCGAACATTTGGAGGCTGACCAGGCGCGCTTTGAACGGGCTTGGAAGCTCCAGAGCGACAAGAAGATGCAGGCGCATGAAATGCGAATTTCCGCCATCGCCCTTCTCCGCAGCGATGGCAGCAGCGACCCAGCCGCAGCCCTGGCCCTGGCCGAAGCACGTGCGCAGATGGCACGGGCCCATCGGGAAGCAGCGGAACGCCACGCGCGCGCCATCAAACACATCCATGACCTCCTGCTGGAGGAGCAGCAGACTCTGGCAGACCAGTTCACCCGCCCTTTGGCGGAGCGTGTGACGGGATACTTGCAGCGTCTGTTCGGCACAGATGTGCAGGTGAATGTCACGCTGCAGGACAACCAGTTTCAGGGCCTCACTCTCAGCCGAGGCCGCCAGGGTGCCTTCTCGTTCGACAGCCTGAGCGAAGGAGCCCGGGAACAGGTGGCCGCCGCCTTCCGTCTGGCCTTGGCAGAAATCCTGGCCGAATCCCACGACGGCTGCCTTCCCGTGGTTTTCGACGATGCCTTCGCCCACTCCGATCCCGAACGCGTGCAGAACCTCCAGCGCATGCTGGATCTTGCCGCCACCCGCGGCCTTCAGATCATCCTCCTCACCTGCACCCCGGCTGACTATGCCCAGATGGGGGCGCACGAGGTGCGCCTCGTGCCATCGTTTTCGTGACACCTGCCCCACCTCATGCCATCCGTAGCCATGTCTTCGGCTGAGTCCCCTGCCATCACCACCTGCCCCATCCTGCACAGGGATCGCTTCATCGTGATCGTGAACAAACCCGCCGGTGTTCTCTCCCATCCCAATACCGCCCGCAGCACGGAGCAGGCCGCCTTTGAAGGACGGTATGACCTGGATCAGAAATGCTTCGACTCCCCTGCCGGAAAAGTCTGGCTGATTCACCGCCTGGACCAGGATACTTCAGGCGTCCTCATGGCGGCCTTTGATGAAAAGACGGCGGAGAAATGCCGCGCCCTCTTTGATGAAGACGCCGTGCAGAAACAGTACCTCACCCTGGTGCGTGGAAACCCCGGCCCAGAAGGCACCTGGCTGGACCACCTTACCACCATCCGAGAAAAAGGACGCGTACGCACCGCAGTCATCAAAGGCAGGCTGCCCAATGCCGAACTGGACTTTCGCACCCTGGCCCATCATGCCTCAGAAAAAGTCTCCCTGCTGGACATCACCCTCATCACCGGCAAGACCCACCAGATCCGGGTGCAGGCCTCATCACGACAGCATCATTTGTTAGGCGATGACGTGTACGGCCACTTCGAATTGAATCGGAGAATGAGGAAGGATCTGGGGCTGAAACGCCTCTTCTTGCACGCGCATCGGCTGACGCTCAAACATCCGGCCAGTGGCCAGAGATTAAGCGTGGAGGCACCTTTGGCGGAAGACCTTACCAAAGTGCTGAGCCGTCTTGGAATGACACCCGTTTAGGCCAGCCCGGCACGACGACGGCGTAGCAGCAGACCAAAGCCCGCACACAGCAGCAACGCCATGCGACCCGGCTCCGGCACGACCACAATGACGCCGTGGGAAAGAAAGGCGTCCATGTTATAATACAGGCCGGTGGTGGCGGAGTTCAGATCCGGCAGATCAAGATCAAAGGAGGCGTTTTCCAGGTCGCCCCCGGTGCGCAATGTCCCCAGGCTGCCGTAAGTGAAGTTGGTGATGGTGAGGCTGGACCAGTCCAGCAAATCGTAAGCGTGGCCATAGGCGGGCAAATAGCCGTCGGCAAAGGCCACCTGTACCGAACCGGCTTCGCTCAGGTTCAAAGCACCCAGGACATCCAGCCGGTCATTGCGGCCCGCCATACGGTTACCCGCAGTGCCGATGTAGCCCGTATTGATACCGCTGCCACCTTGCAGGGTCAGGGTGTCGCTGGCATAGCCATTGCCAGCCAGTTCCAACACACTGCCGGTGGAGGATGCCGTCAGCGTCAGTGCCCCGGTCCGCAAGACGCCGATGCCATGGTTCGCCAGTGAGCCGTCCCCACCCGGCGACAAACGCCCATTGACTGTCACGGCCCCGGAAAGCGATCCATTGCCGCCCAAAGTCGCACCAGCCGCCACATTCACAGCCCCAGTCCCCGTGGCAGATCCACTGCCATTGGCCACCAGTAGAGTACCTGCGCTGACAGCCGTGCCACCGGAGTAACTGTTGCTGCCAGAGAGCACCAGCGTGCCGCTGCCGGTTTTGTTCAACCCTGCCGTCCCTGCCAGTGTGGACTGGACTTCGGAGGCACCCGTTGTCACCTCAATGGCTGGCGCTGCACCTGCCATCGTGAGGGTGCCGGAGGTGATCAGATACCCGCTGGTCTGGATCGAAAGATCATTCACCGTCACCGTGCCATTGACCGTCACCGTGCCTGCCGTTCCGGCAAAGGCTGCATCGTCATAGGGACTGTTGACCCAGTAGGTGGGCAAGCCGCCGCCAGCCGTGCTGCTCTGCTCGCCACGCCAGGAGCGATTCGTCTGGGACGATTCCCACACACCACTGCCACCTGTGGCGGCAGTCGTATTTCCATCGGCGTCCCAGTAGCCCACAGGCACCTGCATGACACGCACGTAGTCCACTTCGAAAGACTGCCCTGCCACCGTCACCGGATCCAGCCGCAGGCGCATGTTTGCCCCGCTGATCCAGGTGCTCTCTTTGGAAAAATCCAAGGTGTAAACGTGGTAGCTTCCATCCTGACTGCCCAGATCCACCCGCTGAGCGCCAACGAACGAGCCATTGTTTGCCCAAAAGAACTCAGCAAAGGAACCCGTGGCCTTCATCCGTATCTCCACCAGCCCCCACGTGGCACCGTTGAAGCTCATGCCCTGGTTCAGCACCGCGTCTCCAGAACCCGTGCCGGAGATCACTCCACCGGAAACCGTCAGCCCTGTGAGGTTGCTTCCCGTCCAGGTGCTGCCGCTGGCGCTGGGGCCATTAAAATCTCCATCGGCATCCCACTCTCCCAGGCCCAGCGTCTGCATGCGGTCGGCCATGAAGTAGTCGAGTTCAAAGGTATAAGGCGTGCCCGCAGCGACGCTGTTCACCGGATCAATGCGGTAGCCTGAACCCGTCGGGTTTGGGTTGGCGGGATCTCCGCGGGCCTCAAGAAAGGCCGCGGTATTGGCACCCCCATTGAACGACTGGCCACCCACCGCACTGTTTTCCCAAATCTGGGGTGCCGAACTGCTGCGGTAACGCAGCCGTGCCCAGTTAAAGGTAGCGAAGTCAAACGTACCAGCGGGACTGTTCAGGATGATCATGGGATCA
>DMMK01000096.1 GCA_003453085.1 Verrucomicrobiales bacterium | reverse complement strand
CCCCGGACAACAATATGGCCACCCAGCTCTTCCGCATTGCGCAGGAAGCTGTGGCCAATGCCAGCAAGCACAGCCATGCCGAACGAATCGAGATCAGCCTCGCCGAAGAAGATGGCAACGTGCTGCTCAACATCCGTGACAATGGCGTGGGCATTCCAGACAATGTCACTGGCCGCAGCACCGGCATGGGCTTGCTGACCATGACCCACCGCGCACGCATGCTGGGCGGCTTGCTGACGGTGGACTTGGACGACGCCGGCGGCACCATTGTGCGTTGCAGCGTGCCCGTCTCCACCATTTCCAAACAACCAGTTAGCGAAGACCGTCTGTGAAACGCCTGCTCCTCATCGATGATCACCCAATCATGCGCCACGGCCTGGCTCAGCTCATTCGTGCTGAAGACGGGCTGGATGTCTGTGGCGAGGCTGGTAATGCGCGGGATGGCTTGGCTTCGGTGGAAAAACTGAAGCCTGATCTGGTGGTCATTGACCTCACGCTACCGGACAAAAATGGGCTGGAACTCCTCAAAGACATCCAGGCCCTCCATCCGGGCACGCTCTGCCTGGTGCTCTCCATGCATGACGAGGCCATGTATGGGGAACGTGCCCTGCGCGCCGGTGCACGCGGTTACATCATGAAGGAGGCCGCTGCAGACCACCTCATCACCGCTGCGCGGAAGGTGCTTTCAGGTGGCATCTATGTCAGTGACAGCATGACCAGCCGCATGATGGAGCAGGTGGTCGGCCACCGCGCCAAGGCCGCCAGCCTGGAAAGCCTGACCGACCGTGAACTGGAAGTGCTGGAGATGATCGGCCAGGGAGTGGCCACCAAGCACATCGCCGAACGGCTCTGCATCAGCGTGCGCACGGTGGAGGCCCACCGGGCTCACATTAAAGACAAGCTGGCCATCACTGAAGGCGCCGCGCTGGTGCGCTACGCTGTGCAGTGGGTAGAAGGCCGGACGAAGGTCTAAACCTCCGGGGAAACCTCGCGGCTAATGGTTTCCACTACACCGGGATTGCGGTGCTCCCTCACAGCACAGGCCGTAGCCGTCCCCAATAGAGGAGCATAAGGCCGCAGGTTAGCATCAGGACGTCACCTTGAACCACCCGACGAACACGATGCAAACCACCACCTCTCAGGCCAATGGCCGTCAGCGCTTCATCGAAACCCTTTCGGAGAGCGATCTCTTCCAGCAATACCAGCGCGCTTTCCACACGCTTACCGGGCTGCCCCTCACCCTGCGTGCCCAGGGCGACATGGAATTTGTCGAGTCCCTGGTCACTCACAAATCCGTTTCTGGCGTGGTGGAGACCCTGGTGCCTGTGCGGGTGGGGAAAAACCCCGTGGCGCTGTTGCAGACTGGCGGCGTGCGGCTGGAGCCGGCCAATGCCAGCACCTTCGCCCCTCTTGCCCATGCCCTTTTGGAGGATGACCGCAGTGCCGACGAAGTCCGCACCGCCCTGGTCCATTTTCAGCAGGTGCCCGTGATGGAGCCTGTGCGTTATGAGGCCGCCCTGTCACTGCTCCGTTCCTTTGCCCTGCAACTGGGGGAGAATGCCCACCGCCTGCTCTTTGCCCATGCCACCCATGAGCCTGATGCAGTGCGCAATGCCAAGATCTTCATCCATGCCCATCTGGCGGAACCGATGACGCTGGATGTGGTGGCCAGTGCGGTGAATGTCAGTCCCTTCCACTTCTGCAAAATCTTCAAGCGCTCGACTGGCCTGACCTTCACCGACTTTGTCAACCGCGCCCGGGTGGAGAAAGCCAAGCGCATGCTGATGAAGCCTGCCGCCCGCATCACGGAGGTGGCCTATGACGTCGGCTTCCAAAGCCTCTCGCACTTCAATCGCAGCTTCCGCCGCATCGCCAGCGAATCCCCCACGGAGTTTCGCGGACGCATGAAGGATGGCCATGCTCCCTGCCTGGCCCCCGCCTGAGCAAGTAAAAGGTGAATGTTGATGGAGCAATCATGGTTAGGCCGCCCTGGATTCAGGGCGGCCTTTCTGCGCAGCCGCGCCAGGCCCAAAAGAAACCCCGTGCCTCTCGGGGAGGACACGGGGCTTTGATGATTCGCGAGGAATCAGGCGGGGATTACAGGGAACCCTTCAGAGCGCTGGAAGCCACGAAACGGACGTTCTTGGACGCCTTGATCTTCATGGATTCGCCAGTCTTTGGGTTGCGGCCGGTGCGGGCGGCGCGCTTGGCGACCTTGAAGGTGCCGAAACCGATGAGCTGCACGTTGCCTTCTTTTTTGATGCCTTTGGCCAGTGCTTCAAGCACGGCTTCGAGAGCGTCAGCGGCGGCACGCTTGGAGGTTTCTGCGCCAAGATTCTTCTGCACGAGTTCCAGGAGTTCAGCTTTGTTCATGTTGATGCTGGTATTGGTTGTTGTTCGAGTTGAGGCTATCCGCGCTTGGTGATAAGCGGAATTGTCGGCGATTAAGACTCCAAGCGCGCGTTTACGTCAAACATAAAAATCGCTTCAACCCCTGTATTTATGCGGATTCATGAGCCATGAACCTTTGAAAAACTTCTTGATTCCTGACACGGAACCTGCCGTTCACGACAGCGCTTTTATTGCTCCGGGGGCCGTTGTCATTGGTGCGGTGGAGCTCGGGGCCGAATCCAGCGTCTGGTACACCAGCGTTCTTCGTGGCGACATCAACCGCATCGTCGTCGGTGCCCAGAGCAATGTTCAGGACGGCAGCGTTCTGCATGTGAGTGATGATCATGCCTGCATCCTGGGGGATCGCGTGACTGTAGGCCACCGGGCCATTGTGCATGCCTGCACGGTTGGCGATGAGGTGCTGGTGGGCATGGGGGCCATCATCCTGGATGGGGCCGTCATCGGTGCCCGCAGCATCATTGCCGCCGGTGCTTTGGTAACCAAGGGCAAGGTGATCCCGGAAGGCTCCCTGGTGGTGGGCTCCCCGGCCCGTGTGGTGCGCACCCTCACACCCGAGGAACAGGCGGCGAATGTCCAGCTCGCGCTCAAATATGTGGCCGTTTCCCGGCGTTTTCTGGCTGCGGGGCTGGCCTCCCAGGGCTGATCTGCCCAGGTAAAACCTGGAAATTCGCGTTTCGGCACCTTCGGGATTGAGTTGCCTGTTTATTTTGGTAATGTTGAATGTCTAATTCGCTGAGTTAATTCTCGCTCCCCGATTTCCATGGCTGCCGAACTCGCAAAATCCCGTCCTGCCCGTGCCCGTGTGCAGGAAAAAGAAAGCCCTTGGAACGACGCAGTTGGCATTGCCATGCTGGTGCTCGCTGCCATGTACCTGCTGGCCCTGGTTTCTTACGATCCCATGGATTTGCCCACATGGTTCTGGCTGAGCGTCACCGACCAGCCCAATTTGGTGGTCAAAAACTTCGTTGGCCGTTTTGGGGCCATGGGGGCAGGGGCCTCCCTGTATCTGGCGGGCATGGCCATTTACCTGCTGCCCTTCAGCATGACCTGGTTTGGCGTGTGCAAGCTGGCTTCGAATGTCAAAGTCACCGGTCGCTCCTGGCTCGGCGTCGCGCTGATGGTCATCACCACGGCGGCCATTTTTGAGGTGCAGGACATTTTGAACCAGCGGGACAACATCACCCCTCTCGGCGGCGGTGGCGGCTTTGGTTACCTCATCGGCGGCAGCATCCTGGCCAATCTTTTGGGTAAGGTAGGTTCCACCGTCGTGCTCGCTGGCATCTATGCCGTGGGCTTTTTCCTCGCCAGCGGCATTCACCCGCTGCAGGCCATCCAGGCCATCCGCACGGAAATCACCCGGGCTTGGGAGACCTATCAGATCCGCCGCGAAATTGCCGCCCGTGAAGCAGAGATGGGAGACGCGCCCAGCGCTGCCACACCCGTGCGGCGTAAAAAAGCCCCGGCGGAGATCAAGGCCGAGACCGCCCCCGCAGGCCCCTTGGTCACCCCTGAGTTGGGGCTCACCTTTGAGCCGCCGGAACCGACGGTCATCGACTCTACCGCCTCCCGCG
>DMMK01000218.1 GCA_003453085.1 Verrucomicrobiales bacterium | reverse complement strand
ACCATAACCACCGCCGCCCCATCCCAAGCCATAGCTCTGGGTGTAAACGGGTTGGGTGCCCACATAAGTCCATTTTTCGATCTTCACGCCTTTTTGGCTGCCTTCAGAGACCTGGTCTGGGCGGCCCCAGGACAGGAAAACACTTTCTTTCGTCATGCCTTCCCGGATACGACCCTGGTTGACGAGCACTTTGTCACTGTCAGCGAGCTTGCTGTACAGCTCTGGATTGCTGGCGATGCGCCGCTCCACAGGGGAGGCGCAACTCATCAGGCCAAGCGTCAGCGTGAGACACGCCGCCGTCTGGCAGATTCGAAGGAGGGATTTTGCATTCATAACAATCAATTATACGTCGCGCAGGGACAGACTGACCTCATCTCCCCATTGTTCAATGGGAAACGGATTCTTCGGCTTTCGGGCAGCAGGAAAGATCAAAGCCGCATGGCAAAATGCACCTGGCGACCGATTTCTTCAAAACCACAGCTCGGGTAAAGATTCTGCCCGATGACGTTGGAGGCCATGGTTTCGATCTTGGCCACACGCAGATTTTGCTCACGGAAATAGTCCAGGGCGTGATGGATGAGGCGGCGGCCCAGGCCCAGACCACGCGCAGCCTCCACCACGGCGAGGTTGGGAATGCGCCCCACCGAGTTGACATGGTCTGCCCGGGTGGTGATGTAGCCAAGGATCTGGCCACCCCGCTCTGCGACGAAGCAACCTTCGGGATTGACCGTGCAATCATCGTTGATGTTGTCGGCCTTGCGGGCCTTCCAGTCACGGTCATTCCAGATCCCCAGGCGGTCCTCCAGCATCTGGTCCAGGGCCACGGCCCCAAAGGAGTCCACCGTGATTTGCCGCAGAGTCTCCAGGTCTTCCAGGCGATAATGGCGGATGGTAACGGGCAGTTCGGGAGTCATGATTTTTT
Source organism: Verrucomicrobiales bacterium (assembly GCA_003453085.1). Taxonomy (GTDB): domain Bacteria; phylum Verrucomicrobiota; class Verrucomicrobiia; order Verrucomicrobiales; family Verrucomicrobiaceae; genus Prosthecobacter. The sequence continues at coordinate 2,106 of DMMK01000218.1, read as the reverse complement.
AAAAGGGCCAGCGGTAGGGGGCGTTGTGGATCAGCTTGCTCTTCGGATACGCACTGATGCGCACCTGATTTGCGGAGTTCCCGCTCAGCAACCAGACATTTTGATCATCCATGGCGTGGAGGAAGCCCATGTGGCCGCTGCTGGCCTGATCCACCGTCAGAGGTTGCAGGATGCAGATGGCCCCGTAGGTGGCAGCCACCGGACGTCCCCAGCCCCACCACTCCGAAACACGGCCGCTCTTTTGCCCGGGGTAGCCTGACTTCCAAAGGCACCAGTAGGCAAAGGCGGCGCACCAGGCCGTTTCATCCTTCAGCAGTCCGCCGCCGATGCCGACGCTGGAGAGGTATTCCAGGATGCGCGGATTGTCCTTCCCTGCCCCCCATTCCTGCACGCCCTGCTCCATGATGGCGATCTGCATCCAGGGAGGCGGCGCATTGAAGCTCACAGGCTGGGCCACCGGAACGTCTGCCGGTTGCCCCGTGACGGCACCCGCCACCTGCAAGATCTGGCCTGGAAAGAGCACCTGGCAGTTGTTCGTCCCATACTCGCAGAGGCCGGGATTGGCCTGCTGGAACTGGGCCAGGGACATGCCAAACTTCCTCGCGATCTTGGTCGGGTTATCCCCCGGCTGCACAATGTATTGGGCCATGCCCAAACCGTAAACCGCAGCCTCTCAAAAAGCCATGCTGAATGAGAGGGCTGCCGTCATTCCGATCACACTAGGCCCCAGCGCCGACGCAGGAAGGACTCCCAGGGACTGAACAGCAGCTTGTCCGCCGCGAATCCGACGATGAGGATCACCAGCATGATGGCCGCCACCTGATCCATGGCCTGCAGTTCACGTCCGTAATGGAGCAGATGGCCCAGGCCAAAACCAGTGAGGACCGTGACGTAGATTTCCGCCGCCATCAGGGAGCGCCAGGCAAAGGCCCAGCCCTGCTTCATGCCACTGACGAGATGCGGCAGGCTGGCAGGCAAAAGCACGTGCCACAGCAGATGCAGCCCGCCGGAACCCATGGTGGAGGCTGCCCGGCGGTAGATGGGCGGGATCTGGCGGATGCCGTGATCCGTGGCCAGCAGCACGGCCCACAAAGTGCCCATGATGACAATGAACAGCATGGCCGTCTCCGTCTGGCCAAACCACAGCAACGCCAATGGCACCCAGCAAACACTGGGCAGTGTCTGCAAGCCCAGGGCCAGCACTCCCAGCGTATCCGCCGCAAAACGAAAACGAGCTGTCAGCAGGCCCAGGGGGATGCCCGCAGCCAAGCCCACCACATAGCCCAGAAGCAGCCGCTTCATGGTCACGCAGCCCGCCTCAAACAAGGAGCCGTCTTTCAGCGCGGTGATGAGGTATTCACCAATGGCCAGAGGGGCAGGCACCAGTACGGGCGACCACCAGCCGGCCCGTGAGGCCGCCTCCCAGATGGTGATGAGAAACAAGAAAAAGCCGAGGGAACGGAGGACGCGAATCATACGGAAGGGGTGTTTTTTTTGAGGTCAGCCGTAATGGCGCTGGCGAGTTGGGCCACGGCCACATCGTTGATGTCGCGCGGGCGTGGCAGGTCCACCCGGTACTCGTTGTGGATGCGTCCGGGGCGTGGAGTGAAAAGAACGACGCGGTCTCCTAAGCACACCGCTTCACGGACATTGTGGGTGACAAAAACGACCGTCTTCCGGCGCTTTTGTTGGATGTTTTGCAGGTCAGCGTAGAGCTGCTCACGGGTCATTGCATCCAGGGCGGCAAAGGGCTCGTCCATCAGCAGCACCTGCGGGTTTGGGGCGAGGGCGCGGGCCAGCGCCACACGCTGCTTCATGCCCCCGGAGAGCTCGTGAATGTTAGACTGGGAAAACTTTTCCAACCCGACCAGCTTGAGATAAAACATGGCCAGTTCACGCCGGTCATCCTGCGTGAGACCCGGCTTCAGATTCAGGCCAAAAAGCACATTGCCCATGACATCCAGCCAGGGGAAAAGCGCGTGTTCCTGAAACATGACCATGCGCTGCCGCCCAGGCCCCGTGATGTCCTGCCCATCCGACTGGATGCTGCCCTCAGTGGGCTTCTCCAGTCCAGCGATCAGGTTGAGCAGCGTGCTCTTGCCACAG
>DMMK01000398.1 GCA_003453085.1 Verrucomicrobiales bacterium | reverse complement strand
AACCAAGGCTTTTTCCAACGCCTGGATTCTTTCAGCCATAGACTTCGCATCTTGGGGATTGCCTTCCAAGGCCACATCCTGGCTCAACCACGACTGTGCGTTGTCCCCCTCCAGTTCCTGCAATCTTCGGGCATGCCGGTGTGCTTCCTCCGGGGCACCCAGGGCACTTTTAACACTCACAGTGAGAAAATGCAGGGCGCTCTTGTCAGGATCCAGGGCAAGTCCTGTTTTCAAGTGCTCCTCCGCCAGCCGGAAATCACAACTCTGCATGGCCACCTGTGCCGCCAGTTCATGATGGAAGGCGTGTTCAGGATCCTCCTTCAACAGGCGATCCACATGAATGCCTGCCTCACTCCCCCGCCGCAAGCGAATCAATGCCAATGCAGCAGCCCTGTGGGCCACCTCATCTGCGGGAGACTGCTCCATGCGTCGCCTGGCTACCTCCAAAAGTCTTTCCCACTGGGATGCATCAGCCAGGTGCCGTACGACCCGTAGGAAACGGTCAATCTCTGGCTCGAGGTCATCGCCGGGCTGAGGGGGCATGGAGTCCATTTCTATCACAACTAGCCCATGGCTAAAACCCATTTTTAGGACCAGAAAAATTATCCGCGTCTAACAAAAAACATTTCAAAAAACTCACCTGCAGATCAGGCACTATTCCGGCAGCAACATAGAAGTGCATTGGCCGTGCTTTGTTTCAACAGGAAGCCAGATACACAAATGTGGCATCAGCAGTATTTTTTGAGAGACTTTCCGTCCCTCACTTCCCCGGTATTTACCTGGGTGAAGTGGCGACCCCTACGAGAATCGAACTCGTGTCGCATCCGTGAAAGGGATGTGTCCTAACCGCTAGACGAAGGGGTCATGCTCAGTTTGAGCGGGCCGATATAATGCGCGGGCCGATCATCGGCGCAAGTGGTTTTTGTCGTTTTTTGGAAATCTTTTTTGGCTGTGTCGGATAAACCCGAGAAGACCTCCACAGCAGGCCCTCATCCACCGCTTGATTGCTTGGATGCAGAGGAATCCGTTCGCCGCTCAAGTCCGGGCATAGGCATCCCTTTTCGTGGTTCATCACGATCTGATGTTTTAAAGGATCCGGCTTGGGACCGGAAGGCGCGAAACTAGCCGCCGAGGCGGAAGCCTTTGCCAAACTTGCTCTTCGGCAGCTTGCCCCCAGGCATCATGCCTTTGGGAAGCTGAGGCATGCCGCCAGGGCCGCCACCACCAAAGAGACCACCAGCCATCTGGGCCATGGCACTCTTGTTTTTCATCAGGCCTCGCATCATCTCGAACTGCTTGAGGAGCTGATTGATCTCCACCACGGGCCGGCCACAACCTTTGGCGATGCGCTTGCGGCGGCTGCCATTGATGATGTCTGGCTTGGAACGTTCCTTGGGCGTCATGGAAAGGATGATCGCCTCCACATGCTTCATGCGCTTGTCATCCACACCGGGCATGCCCTTCAGCTTGTTCATGCCAGGAATCATGCCGAGCAGACCTTCGAGAGGCCCCAGCTTTTTCATGAAGCGGAGCTGGCCGAGGAAGTCATTGAAGTCGAATTTGTTCTCCTCCAGGCGACGCATCATTTTCATGGCGTCCTTTTCGTCAATCTCCTGCGCGGCCTTCTCCACCAGGGAGACGACATCGCCCATGCCGAGAATGCGCTGGGCCATGCGGTCCGGGTGGAAGACTTCGAGCTGGTCCACCTTTTCACCGACACCGATGAACTTGACCGGGCATCCCGTGACCTGGCGCATGGATAGCAGCGCACCACCACGGGCATCGCCGTCCAGCTTGGTCATGATGAGACCGGTGATGGTCACGGTCTCATGGAACTTTGAGGCGACAGCCACCGCCTGCTGCCCCGTAGCCGCATCGGCCACCAGCAGAGTTTCATTCGGCTGCACCAGATCACGAACCTTTTTGAGCTCGCTCAGCAAAGCATCATCCACTTCTTGGCGACCTGCAGTATCGAAAATCGCAACCCCGCTGCCCTGCTGCTCCAGCCAGACCAAAGCGGCACGGGTGGCGCGGACGACGTCCGTCTCACCGGCGGCGGGCACGCACACGGGCACACCGAGCTGCTGGCCGAGAACCTGGAGCTGGGTCACCGCAGCCGGACGATAAAGGTCGAGGGCGATGAGCAAGGGGCGTTTGCCCTGCTTTTTCAGCCAATTGGCCAGCTTGGCGGAGGTGGTGGTCTTCCCTGCCCCGTTCAAACCGACCATCAGGATGCGCTGCGGCGGCCCCAGATCCAGTTCGGATGCTCCACCGCCGAGGATTTTCTCCAGCTCGTCGTGGAAGATTTTAACGATCTGCTGCCCAGGCGTTACGGTCTTGAGCACCTCTTCCCCCAGAGCCCGCGTTTTGACGGCCTCAACTAGGTCCTTGGTGACCTTGAAATCCACATCCGCTTCCAGCAAGGCCAGGCGGATCTCCCGCATCGCATCGGAGACGTTGGATTCGCTGATCTTGCCCAGACCGCGCAGCTTGCGGAAGGCATCTTCGAGTTTGTCAGTGAGGGCAGAAAACATGGAAAGAGAAGCTTTATTCATCGGTGCTTCTGGCCTGCGTCGCAAGCAGGGATTGAACTTCCCCAAATGCCACACCCCATCCGAAAACTTTAGATTAGCCGCTTTTTAGTCATTTAAGCATTGCGCTAAGCAGACTCCATCTGATAGACAAGATTTCACCTATTTATCAAACCCTATGAGAAACTCGCTTCTTTTCCTTATTCTAGTCAGCGCCACCTCTGCTCACGCAGCCGATGCGTTGGAGCTCAAAAACGGTGATTTTGAAAATGGAAAGCAGTTCTGGCGGGGTGACGGCAAAGTGGTGACCGCCAAGGAAGGGAGCAAGGTTCTCGAACTGAAAGCCTCCGAACGATATGGCGACGAGATCACCCAGGAGGTGGACATGGGAAAAAATACCCAGTGCGAGGTCACCTTCAAAATGCGCAGTGAAGGCTACACAGGAAATGGACTTCGGGTGGCCATGCAACGGCGTGGGGGTGGCAGCACCTTCACCACTCGTACCGTGCCTGCCGATGGCAGCTCGACGGACTTCCAACGGGCTTTCGCGCGCGCCCGTCCAGATGACAAG
>DMMK01000435.1 GCA_003453085.1 Verrucomicrobiales bacterium | reverse complement strand
CTCTGCAGCCGGGGGGCAATGAGGCTCTGTACACCCATGGTTTCCTCCAACAAGGGTAACACGAACGATTTGGCCGACTGCATGCAAATCTCGGTGATGATTACAACGCGCAATCGCTGCGCGAACCTGCGGCAGACCCTCACTCGGCTGGCTTCGATGAACCCTCCGGCTTCAGAAATTCTGGTGACTGCCGATGGCTGCACGGACGGCACGGTCGCCCTGGTGCAAAAAGAATTCAGTCATTGCCGCCTCACGGTGAACGAAACTTGCCTGGGATCCATCCGCTCACGGGATCGCATGCTGCACGATGCCAGCGGAGACGTGGTGATGAGCCTGGACGATGACAGTTATCCTTTGGAGGACGATTTTTTTGCCAAGCTGCCCGCGTTGTTTTTGGCCCATCCCGAGGTTTCAGTCATCACCTTTCCTGAGTTGCGAGATGATGGCAGCTTTGTTCCTGCCACAAAATCTCCATCGAGTCCGGGGCACTACGTTTCGGCCTATCCGAACGGGGCGGCTGCCATGCGGCGCAGTGACTACCTGAAAACCACGGGCTATCCCGCAAGTTTTTTTCATGCTTACGAAGAGCCTGACTACGCCCTGCAAATGTATGCCCTTGGGAAAGCGGTTTGGTTCGATCCCTCGTTGGTGGTCCGGCATCACTTTTCACCCACGAATCGGAACAATCTGCGCACGCACCACTTCAATGCACGCAATGAACTCTGGAGTGTCTGGATGCGGTGTCCCTGGCCATGGCTGCCGTTCGTGTCTTTGTTTCGCATCCTGCGGCAGTTCGCGTATGCCTGTTCAAACGGGGGGGACTGGATGATTCAGGAGCCACGGTGGTGGCTGTCTGCCCTCAAAGGGTGGCAAGACTGTCGCGAGAACCGCTGGCCGGTACCTTCGAAAACCTACCTTGCCTGGATGCAACTGGCACGCTGGCCGCTGTATCAGGTGGATGACTTTAGACGTATCTTTGTTCCTGAACAGGCTGGCCGAGCCGCTGAGCCAGAGAAACGCCCGCATTGTTCCTGATTTAGATTTCTGATGCCTTTGCCTTTTGTCATTACCAAAAGTTTCTGCCGCCAGACAGTTTTCTGTCTGGCTGTGTGGGCTGCTGGCTTGACGGGGGCTTCGGCGGAGATGCACCTGCAGCAGCGCGAAATGTTCAGTCCTGCGGGGGATTTGACTGCGGAGGCACCGGGTAACAATTTTCAGGAGGTGCGCGGCATTTTAGTGGGGCGGCCAGGAGGCCCCCATCTTGCCAATGAGCCGCCGGCAAGTGCGGATCTGCGGGAACAGGGACTCCCGGCCATCGGCAGATTCGAAATTCCATCCTCTCCTTCGAAGGTCTTCATCGGGGGCTGGTTTTTCTTCAAGGATGTTCAGGGAGGGCAGGTGGATCTCCTGAGCCTGTGTGACATTCATGGGAATGCGTCTCCCACCCTTTCCATTACGGAGGGTGTTTTGGGCGGGGGCATCAAGTACAACTCGTTTTATCCGGCCAATATCGAGTGGAAAAATCGGTGGATCTATCTGGGGATTGCGACGCATCTGAAGTCTGGCAGCACGGCTGATGTGCGTTTCTACTGCAAGCTACCAGGTCAGCCTATGCAGTCCTGGAGTCCCCTCAACGATGTGCAAACTGGCATCGCTGAGATCGGCCAAATGGTGGCCGGAAGCTGGACTTTTGGAACTTTGTTTAAGGGCCGCCTGGGAGCTGCCTCGGTTTATACTTTCGATAACGATGACTTCTCCGACATCGTTTATCCTGCCGATGTCATTGAGCCAGTAACGAGACTGACTTGGTATTGTGATCCCCTCAATGGAGATGACTCGGCTGATGGAACCTCGCCCATGACCGCGTGGAAAACGGCGGCCAAAATCAACCAGGAGAGCAACTATGCAGGCATGTTCTCAGCAAACAGCCAGGAATCGGGGGACATCCTGGTGATCCATACCGGAGGGCTTCCTTTAGAGTTGGATGGGCAGGCACTGTCATTTTCAACGAATGGCTTGAACGTCAAAGCTGCCGAAGGCCAGGAGTGGGTTCGGGTGAAGAGCTACCGCAGCCTGCCCAATCCGCTGTGGCAGGCGACCTCGACTCCGAATGTGTTTTCCACCACGGATACCCAGGCGGACATCGTTCTGTGGGAAAACGACAAGTTTATGCATCACCCGATGGGCGGGACCTTTTCTGCCGTCGCAGGACAACTGTCATCCACCCCCGGTTCCTTTTGGACGGATGGAACCACACTGTATGTTCACCCATTTGGCAGCACAGATCCTCGCCAGGATGGCAAACGCTATGAACGCAGCTACCGTTTTGTGGAAGGAAGTGCCATCCTGTTAAACGCGGCAAATCTGAATATACAGGATATTCATGTGGGGAAAACCTGCCTTGCGGATGCGACGAACAATGATCCCATCGGTGGTTATTGCATGGGTTTCACAGGCACCTCCGGCTACACGACGGTCAAGCACTGCTATCTGTATTACGGCTCCAAGCACAACATTGGGATTGTTCAGGGGAATGCAGGGGATGAGGTGTTGCTGGAAGATGTGCAGTGCGAGCAAGGATCCCCCTATGCGAATTCCGGCGGGCAGACATTGTTTGTCTCTTTCAACCACCAGCCTCTGGATCTGAACATCCGGCATCGTTTTATCCGCTGCCGCAGTGTGGCGAATGCGGGGCTCATCGGTTCAGCGGCAGGGACGATGACTCAGTCCTACCCGGTGTTTTACTCTCATAATATGGGGCATCCAGGAGAGCCTTCCCAGTTTGGGGCGTTTGAGTTCATCGACTGTGACTTTGGCATTGGCAATATCCAGGGCCTCTCCGTCAAGCGCGTGCGGGTGGAGGGGACACGATGTGGTTCTTTGTCATTCGAGTCGGATGTCATGGCGGACCGATGTACTTTTCAAGGAATGAATATTGCCACTGCTGGCTGGCGGCTGACGGAGCGTAACTGCGTGCATGAGATCAGAGGCGAACTTCGTCGCAATCCTGCGGCTGGCTACGTGGACATTCAGGCCTGCACCATTGATGCCCGTGAGGTGACTGGCATCCAGGGTGGCGTTCCCCAATCGTCTTTGTTTACCCGGGAAGGACCTCTGGATCTGCTGTTTAAAAACAACCTGGTCCTCATGCCCGGCGATGTGCCTGCAGCGAATGTTTTCAGCAATGTCCGCAACACCGACTCACTTCAGCTTGATCATAATGCTTATCAATTGGGCGGCTCCACCCTGTTTTACCGTTTTCAGGATGGCGCTAGCATTGAAGATCTGAATCTAGTCCAGTGGCAGGAACGCGGGCAGGATCTTCACAGCCTTACCTCTGCCAGCTTTAGCCTGAACGGACTGAAGCCTGTGCCACGCAGCCCCTTGATTGATGCTGGCATTGATCTTGGAGTCATGAAAGACCGGAGTGGTCGCCTGTTTTATTGCCGCAATGACATGGGCGCTTATGAAGCACCGCCAGCCACCTACGAATCGTGGATGAATGAAAAATTCACCCTGGCGGAATTGGCCGATCCTGAAGTGTCCGGCCCGGAGACAGACTATCTGGCAGATGGGCAGCCGAATTTGTTGAAGTATGCCCTGGGCCTAGAGCCTTCAGCCGTCGCTCATGCACCCTTGCAGATGATGCTGGCAACCACGGCCGAGCAGACACCTTTTTTGTTAGCCGTGAGTTACGAGCGTTCTATCTGGCCCTCGGATTTGAGCTTTGAGCTGCAAATCAGCGGTGATCTGGCGCAGTGGCAGACGGCAGAGGTCGTTCATCAGGAGGTGACCAGCCAAGCTGGAGACCGTGAGCTTGTTCAGGTCGTCGTGCGCAGTCCTTTTCTTCACGCCGGATTTGTGAAGCTACAGATCATGCAGGTTTCTTCGCAGCCGTGAACGGCGGATCTCCCGAATGGGCGGATTTCTGATTTCTTTTTTTTCGCATGTCCAGGCAGACATCTTCCAAGCATCGCTACATTGTTGCTCAAAGTGGGGCACGGCGGAGTTACGCGGTGCCTTTCATCCTTCATCAGGCCGGTCTATTGGAGCGTTTTTTCACCGATGTTTGCGGCAATGTGGGATGGGGACGCTGGTTGTCTGCCGGGGGTAAGCTGCCGTGGATCGGGACGAAGCTGCGCCGACTGGCCAACCGGCGTGTGCAGGAAGTGATCCGAGAAAAAACGGTGACCTTTGTCTGGCCTAACTTACGATGGTTCTGGCGGTCTGTGTGGACATCCAAGGAACCGACAAATGTGTTCCGGCAGGATGTGCGGCGGCATCAGGAGTTGGGAGAGGCTGTGGCCGGGTGCGACTTTGACGGGGCTACGCACCTGTATCTCATGTTCAGCGAATTTACCCCGCTGATGTGGCTGGCGCGGGAGCGAGGGCTGAAGGTGGTTTCAGAAATATACATCCTCATCAGCACCAACCGACTGGTTGCCGAAGAACGCCGCCAGTTTCCCGGATGGGAAGCGGAGCCTCCTGACTGGGAGGGGGTGCTGCGTGAGTTTAACCATCAAGACGCCCTTCTGAGCCAGGCTGATTTTTACATCTGCCCTTCTGAGAGTGTTGCGCAGGATTTGGTGAAAAATTGGAACATCGCCCAGGATTGCACGGCGGTCGTGCCCTATGGCATGAGCCCCACCTGGCTGCAACTGGTGCCGGAAACGCAGCCGGGGCGGATTCTTTTTGTCGGGACGGCGGATCTCCGCAAAGGCATCCATTATTTGGCTATGGCGGCAGAAGAGTTGGTTAGGCGAGGGCGCAAGTATGAGTTCCGTGTGGCTGGGCATGTGGAAGAGCTGGTGCGCCACCAGCCTGCATGCCGTCACCTAACGTTTTTGGGGCGTGTGCCCCGGGAGCGCATCCATGAGGAATTTCAGCAGGCGGATGTTTTTACGCTGCCGTCTTTGGCGGAGGGATCGGCCGAGGTGACCTACGAAGCCCTGGCTGCCGCATTGCCCCTGGTGGTCACCGCCTCTGCTGGTTCCGTCGTCCGGGATGGCATCGAGGGAATCGTCATTCCAGAGCGAGATCCCATCGCCCTGGCAGATTCCATAGAATCCATCATCGAAAACCGGGCGTTGCGGACCCAGTTCGCCACGGCTGCACGTCAAAGGGCCGCAGAATACACCTGGGACCGCTATGGCGAGCGGCTCATCAGCGCGCTGGAGTCCATACCCGCATGAGTTTTATTACCAATACCCTTCGCTCCCTGGCCCCTCATGCACTCATTGAGCAGCATCGGCGGAAGTTTCAAATGGGCCGTCTGGGCCTGCCCGGATCCAAGGCCATCGCAGAGGCGGTGGCGACGTGTCGATTTGACCTCTGGCCGGCGGCTTTGAGGCAGCCAAGCCAGCCCTGGACCCTGCTGGATGTGGGAGCAAACACGGGCGGGTTCTCAC
>DMMK01000555.1 GCA_003453085.1 Verrucomicrobiales bacterium | reverse complement strand
CCGGCACGGTCAGAGTTGTATAAGAGACAGTCCGCGAGTCGTCTCGATTTCTCGATTTTCAACCAAGCTTCAAATCTGGCAGCGGCTATTCCTGCCGCTTCGCTGCCCTCTCTGATTTCAAGCGTCTCAGTCATGGCAGAACTTCCACCCCTCTAGGCAGGCATCAACAGCATAGATGGTGTCCAGCGGTGGCGGAAGGCATGGAAAGAGGGTGCGGAGGATCTCCGTGAAGCGGAAAACTCATCTTTCAGACCGCAACCGGTGAAATTCCACGCGCCTTTCTTGCTGAGGGGAGTTGGATGGAAAGAAAAACGTCGAAGAAAACACAGAGAAAGAAAAAAAGAGAGATCCTCTTCTCTCTTCCGGCAAAGCCTCATCAGCGGCCCTTTGCGAAAAAAATTCCGGCTCAAAATGGATATCTATGCTATCGCTCAGTCCCGGTCCTTCACCCCCTCCCCCCAGCCAGAGTTATTGGCGGCATTGTCTTACCCTGTGTCTTACTTTGGGTCACCCACCACCTTAATTCGTTGAAAATCAAGGTGGTGGAGGCGAGGGGAATCGAACCCCTGTCCGAATAACCGTAAGTTGGAGCTTCTACATGTTTATCCGGTTATTTAGTCTCGATGAGAGGTCTTCAACTGGCAGAATACCTTTCACCCAGCGTCCTGTTGAATCTCGCTTTCGACCCGGTCGCCCGATCAGCCAGCCAGCCTGGTAGTGTCATCGTCGAGGCTACCAGACATTGCCTCGAAGATGTTGCGGTGCTTAGGCCGCAAGAGCGAGCTCAGAAGAGTTTGCTTTTATTTGTTTGATCCGAAGATTAACGAGGCCAACGAATCATCCTCGACATGCCACCCCGACCGCAGACTACCCGTCGAAACCAGGACGCCCCCAAGTCAGTGTTGACGTGATCATAGTCGCAGTACTTGGCCGATCAGTCAAGTTTTCTTTGCGGCCCAGGAGGTAGCCAGATGGGGAGTGGCCGAGCCCAAATATGGAAAGTTAAGATCACGCCTGCTCTGCCAGCAGCGCGCTGAGAAGCTCGTCCAAGGACATGCTGACGATGGCGGTGACTTTGTCACTCATCGCATACGGAAGGATGAGTTGGCGGCCATGCAACATGGAGCCGCAACTGTACACCACATTGGGCACGTAGCCTTCGCGCTCCAGGCCCTCGGGACAAAGGAGAGGCTGGCGCAGACGGCCGATGACACGGGTGGGATCTTCCAGGTCCAGAAGCACGGCGCCGATGCAGTATTTGCGCATGGGGCCCACACCGTGCGTGATCACCAGCCAGCCGGCTTCGGTTTCGATCGGGGAGCCGCAATTGCCAATTTTCACGGATTCCCACATTTCCGCAGGACGCAGCAGGATCTGGGGGTCACTCCAGTAATGCGGGTTGTCTGAAAACATGATGAAGAGATTTTCATCGTCCTGGCGTGACAACATGGCATACCGCCCTCCTATCCGCCGGGGAAAAAGGGCCATGCCCTTATTCTGCACGGCACTGCCATTGAGGGTAAGCACACGGAAATGCAGAAAGTTCTCCGTCTCAATGAGCTGCGGCAGGATGGCGCGACCGTTGTAAGCTGTGTAAGTGGCGAAATACATCACGGAACCATCGTCATCGATGAAGCGCACAAAACGCGCATCCTCGATGCCATTGCTCTCATTGAGCGACACGGGAAAGATGATGCGCTCGCTCATGGCGAGTGTGGGGGAAAACAGAAGTTCGTAGTTGGAATCCGCCAGCCACTGGATGCAGTCCAAGGTACGGCTGAGATCCTGTGTGGCGGGCCTCGTTTCATCGCGGATGCTGCTTACGCTTTTATTGAGGTCGCTGCGTGAAAAATTGTCCGCCAGGGGGGCCAGCACCGCCGTGGTATGCTCGTTTTCAAACCCCATTTCATGCAGCTTGATGATGAACCTTTTTTTGCGGTAGCTGGGGTTCGGAACAATGCCTGGCACCGTGACATAACGGGAGACCGGATCGAGGGAGATCGTCCCGTCTGAAGCACAGACGCCCGAACGAAATTCGATGGAGGAGATGTGGCCCTCGCCAGTGGCCCGCAGGCTCATGATGAACCGCAGAGAACCCTCAGGTAGTTCACTTTGATCTGGATGCGGCACCATCGAAGGATTGAATAGTGCGGCGGATTCCAGGGCATATTCCCCGGAGAAAAGCGCGCCGATGAGCAACTGCCTGGCGGCAGACAAGGGGCGCTGCGTGAAGATGTGATGCTTCACTTTTTCGTAGTGCGCCTGAAAGGGAGCCTCGAGCTCCAAATGCCGTGAATCGAACTCGCGTCTGACAGATTCCAGCTCGAGCAAAACCTCTTCCTCCGTCAAAGCCAGCGCCCGGCCAATGATGGTGGTGATGCGATGGACCTCCGATGGGATGAAGGGGCGAATGATGACGCGACCACATTCAGGCTGCAAGGTGATGTCGTGACGGCGAATGGTGACTGAAATCATGAGGCGGGTGGCGAGGTGGTCAAATGTTCCGCGCAGTTCATCTCCGCGAGTGCAAGGTGGAAGGCGAGAGTGGACTCTGCGCCCTGGTTTTCATTCACGCGGTCGTGGTGCAGTCCATCGCCGCAGCCCCCGGTGGTTGAATCGTAGAGAGGCAGGCCGAGGTCATTGCGTCCCAAAAACCATTCAAAGGCGCGTTTGGCCTCGCGGGGCCACATGGCATCTTGAGTGGCACGAAATGCCTCCAGGCAGGCGCAGACCATGGCCTGGGCCTCGACAGGCTGCTGATCAAAGTCAGCCCGCGCCCCATCACGCTGGTAAAAACCATTGCTGCCAATCGGCCGGAAATGCCCTGCCTGGGTTCGCTGAATGGAAACCAGCCAGCGCAAGGACTTCAGGCCGATTTCCATCGCCTCTTCATGAGGCATGAACTGGCCGCTGAGAATCAGGGCTTGGCAGATGCGGGCATTGTCATAGGTGGCCCCAGGCTCGAACCAAGGCCAGTCTTCGGTGGCATAGGCATTCCAAAGATTGACCAGTTGCTGGGTCAGCAGCGTCCGCATCGCATGCACCTGCGTTTTCTCATCGTCAGGATAATGGCGGAGATATTCGTGAATGCCTAACAATGAGAATGTCCATGCCCGGGGAGAGGTGAAGGCGGCCACCGCTGCCAGCCCACGCTGGAAGAGCTGGGCCGAAAGCCGGCGATGCCCTTCATTCCGCGAACGTCCCGCGCCCGTGCCTGCAGCCCAGAGGGCGCGCCCGTGGCTGTCTTCACTGCCTGCTTCCTCCAGCCACTGCCGACCATGACTCATGAAATTCCGAAACCGTCCCGTTTCATAATTGAGGGCGGCGGCCAGAAATGCCAGGTAGTGAGTGGCCAGATGATCCAAACTTGGAGACAGGGGCAGGCTGCCCTGCTCATCCAGCAGGTTGCAGAGGATGAACGCCCGGGCGTTATCATCGGTGCAGTATCCTTCATGAAAATTCGGCACGTTAAAGATCGCGTGCTGGTAGATGCCGGTGCTGTCACTCATCCGCTCCACATGGTCTAACCGCAAGGGTGGCAATGCATAAGGACGGCTGTTGAGAGTCCAGCCAGCGAAGGCTTTTCGCGAGGTGGCCTTGCGGTCTGCGCGAGCGTGCTGGAAGGATTCCAGATAACGCCGGGCCACGGCTGGCCAGACCATCTCACGTCCCATGGCATAGGCATCATGGCGTATTTTTTCCAATCGTGCCGGATCCTCCAGCAGCCCGCAGACACCCTCCGCGATGCTGGCGGCATTGCGAAATGGCACCAGTACGCCGCGCCCCTCGGCCAGCAGTTCCTGGGCATGCCAGTAGGGCGTGGAGACCACAGCCTTTCCTGCGCCAAAAACATACGCCAGCGTGCCAGAGGTGACTTGGGCCTCATTGAGGTAAGGCGTGAGGTAGATGTCTGTCGCGCCAATGAACTCCTTCAAGTCATCGGCTGAAACAAAGCGGTTGTAAAAGATGACGTGATCCTTCACGCCGCGGTCCTCTGCCAGACGCTCCAGTCCCAGCCGGTAGCGTTCCCCCTCCCGTGCGATAAGATGCGGATGGGTCGCCCCCAGCACCAGGTAAACGACATTCGGGTGCTGCCGCACGATCTCAGGCAGGGCCTCAATCACATGTTCGATCCCCTTCCCTGGCCCGAGAAGACCAAAGGTGAGCAGCACCTTGCGGCCTTCCACACCGAACTGCTCTTTATAAAAAGCGGAATCCACAAACGGCATGTCCGGGATGCCATGAGGAATGATATCCACCTTGGTTTCCGGCACCGCATAAACTTCGCGCAGGATTTCAGCGCCTTTGCGGGCCATGACAACCAGGCGGTCGCTGCGGCGGACGAGTTCATCCATCACTTTTCGCTGCGCGACATTCGGCTCGCTGAGCACGGTGTGAAGGGTCGTCACCACGGGCATGCGCACCTCCTTCAAAAGGGCTAAAAGGTGGCTGCCAGCGGCTCCGCCGTAGATGCCGAATTCATGCTGCACGCAGAGTACATCGGCATTGTTGAAGTTGAGATAATCCGCCGCCCTGCGGTAAGAATCGAGATCCTTTTCCAGCAGTTCAAAACGCACTCGCTGGGGATAATCGTAACCAATGGAGCGATCATTGACAGCACCCACAAAACAATCTGCCTCAGTCGCCGCTTGGGCCACGGATTCAGCGAGATCGTATGTGAATGTGGCAATGCCACAAAGGCGTGGCAGATA
>DMMK01000314.1 GCA_003453085.1 Verrucomicrobiales bacterium | reverse complement strand
CCCCGGCTGCGGGTGCCAGGCAGGGCCGGATCGGCCTTCCACGTGATGCCGCTCGGATTCAGATCCGGCTTGGTTTCATGCACCTTGGCCAGCAGGGTTTCGATGTCGAGATGGGTGGCGGTGGCGGCAGGCGGGGTGACTCGCAGATCTCGGTTGGCCCAGTCCATAAGCTGGACTTCATAGGCGATGAGGAGGCCCGAGATGGCCATGGACAGAATGACGATGCCAGCAAGAATGCCGCTGATGAGGTGAGCCCAGAAGATGGAACGGTGAAACGTGAGATGCATGGGGGAAAACAGGCGGAGGGAAACCTGGAGGGAGTCGCTTAGTAGCAGATTATTTTTTGAAAGGGTGGTTCTCGATTAAAATTACATCTCAGCCCATTGGCGGAGGAGATTGTGATACACACCGGTGAGCTGAACGCTGGTCTTTTCGGCTACGGGATTTCCGGCGAGTTCCTGCGCGAGGCGCTGGATGGAGAGATCAAGGTCAAACAGAAGGGACCTCTGGCCATTGTCACGGATCATGCTTTGCAGCCAGAAAAACGAGCACACTCGGGCACCCCGAGTGACGGGCGTGACGTGATGCAGGCTGGTGGAGGGATAAAGCACCATGTGGCCTGGAGGCAGCTTCACGGTCTTCACTCCATAGAGGTCTTCGATGCAGAGTTCGCCACCATCATACTCTTCTGGGTCGGAGAAAAAGAGGGTGGCGCTGAGGTCAGTGCGGATGCGCACCGGGGCATTGGGAAACTGGCGGATGGCGTTGTCCACATGTGTGCCGAAGGATTGCCCGCCCGCATAACGATTGAACATGGGCGGCAGAATGCGCAGGGGCAGTGCGGCGGCGACGAAGAGAGGGTTCTGTGAAAGGGCGGCCAGAATCATGTCTCCCAGTTCCCTCGCCACGGGGCTGCTTTCGGGAAGCTGCATGTTGTCTTTGGCTTTGGCGGACTGATAGCCCGTGGTCGTTTTGCCATCCACCCAGTCCGTGGCATCAAGCAATTGCCGGGCATGGGTGACTTGGTCTGGCGTAAGGACATCCGGAATGGTGAGGAGCATGAGGGGCAAGACGGGAAGAGGCCGGGGGCGAAGCACGCACTCGCGTGTCATCACCCCCGGCCTAGTTGCACGGTGAAGAAGGCTTAGAATTTGTAGGTTGCTGACAGCACAGCAGAGCGACCTGCGCCGGGGATGAAGTGACCACCGCCGACGCGATCCACATACTCAGTATCGGCCAGGTTGTAGATGTTCAGACGGACGGAGAAGTTCTTGTTGATCTCATAGCCGACCATGGCGTCGAACAGGCAGTAGGAAGGAACTTTGCGGGAGGTCGGCAGGTTGCCGTTCCAGCGCTCGTCCACGAACTGGGCACCGACACCGACCTGAATGCCGTATGGCAATTCATAGGTGGTCCAGAGGCTGGCGCTGTGACGCGGTGTATTGCTGAGCGTACGGCCCTCTTCCAGAGCGTTCGCGGACTTGGTGACTTCGGAGTCCAGAAAGGTGTAACCACCGAAGACTTTCCATTGGTCCGTGATGCTTCCGGCGAAGCCGAGCTCGATACCCTGCACCTGCTGCTCACCGTCCAGGACAATGACGTCAGTTGGATCCGTTGGGTCTTCAGTGCGGGCATTGGTCTTGGTGGTCTGGAAGACAGCGGCTGTGAGCTGGAGTTTTTCATCCAACAGGTCCCACTTGGTGCCCAGTTCGAAGGTCTGGCTTTGTTCGGGATCGACTTCGATGCTGTTCGTCGCCGTGGCAGTGCTGCCCAGGGTCAGTCCTTCAGCACTCGGGTTGAAGGATGTTCCGTAGCCAGCGTAAATGCTGCCGTTTTCAACAGGCTTGAAAACGACACCTGCACGCCAGCTCAACATCTTGTCCACACGTTCCAGATAGGTGGCGTCGTTAGTGGCGGTGACAGACTTGTAGCTCACGTCGAAGCTGTCATAGCGCAAACCCCCACTTACCTCCCATTTGTCTGTGATGTGAATGGTATCGAAAGCGTAGGCGGCGAGGGACAGCGACTCGGCGTCATTGTACGCACCCGTGCGACGGATGGCACCCAGGAAGTTGTCATGAGGTGTCGGGTTGAAGATGTCCGTAATAGGCGTCGTGGGGAAGCCTGCTGGAATGGCGCGCGCGTGATTCTTCGACGTTTCGTAGATGGCTTCGCCACCGATGACAAGGTCATGCTTCAGACTTCCGGTTTCGAAGTTGGCGACGAGGTTGATCTGCTCAGCCAGGATGCTGTCTTTCTGGTCACGGGACTGAAGCTGACGGTTAATCCTGCCATCATAAATTGGATTGGCGGTCGTTCCTGAATTGAAGAAACGGGGCGCGGTGATCACAGAGTCGCGCACGGTCTGTCCAACACGCATGGTGTTCGTGAGCTTAAGGTTGTCGTTGAAGTCATGCTCAAACTGAACGGTAATCAGATCCGTGCGGGTCTTTTCATAATCACGGTCGAGGATACCGTAGTAGTTCTCATAGGAGACCGGGGGGATGCCGTTGGCATAGGAGCCGAGACCGTTCAAAAAAGTAACATTGGAGGCTGCGGCAGGGACGAACGGGATGCCGTAGTCTGGCATGCCTTCTGAGTCCATGTGGAAGTAGCTGATGGTAAGGCGGGTGTCCGTGCCGAGGCCCAGAGCCAAGGCGGCGGCGAGGCCGTAACGCTCTTCTTGAGCCCAGCCGCGTCCAGGGGTGTCCGCAGTGTGATACAGCGTATTTACACGCAGGGCCATATGCTCGCCAAGGGGCTGATTCACATCGATCGTGGAGCGGAGATAGCTGTCCGTTCCCACACCGACGTCCGCCTGATAAGCGCGCTCAAGGTTAGGAGCCTTGGAAACGAGGTTGATTGAGCCACCGGTGGAACCGCGGCCGGCATTGGACGAAGATGGGCCTTTGGCCACCTCGACCTGCTCCATGTTAAAAGGATCGCGAGAATAGCCGCCGAAATCACGGATGCCGTCCACAAACATGTCAGTACGCGCACTGAAGCCGCGGATGCTCATGTTGTCACCGGCTGGTGCACCGCCTTCCCCTGCCTGGATGGAGATACCAGGAGTGTTTCTCAGCACGTCACGCAGGCTGGTGGCACCACGCTCCTGGATTACCGCCTTGGGCACCACGGTGATGGTCTGTGGCACATCGCGCAGAGGCACGGTGTATTTCGGCGTCTGAAGGCGTTCCGGCTTATAGAGTTTTTCGGTTTCGGCGGTGACGACCACTTCAGGCAGATCGGCGGATGCTTCGCCTTCTGGCTTGGTTTCTGGAGCTGGGGCGGGAGCCGCCGTCTGCGCTGCAAGGCTGCCGAGGAGACCGAGAGTGGAGGTCCAGGCGAGGCCTTGTGGCAAGGAACGGATGGGGGAGGGAGTCAGTTTCATGAATTCGGGATGGACGTCTCTGAGAGGAAACGGTTTTGAGTATCAGTCGCAGTAGCGTGTTATGCGATTAGGTC